>CAMWIZ010000001.1 GCA_947174455.1 uncultured Clostridia bacterium
GTCGTCAAATTCTTTATTCAATTCATCACCTCTTTTTGAAAGCTTTCACTTAATATACAACATAGGGAGAGAAAAGGTTCATATTTTGAAGAAAATTTTTTAATCTTCCATAATTATAATGTTCTGCATTGCCTTTATGCTATTTGTGTCTTGTTCAGCAGACAAAAGTTACCGATATCAAAAGTCTTAGGTTATGCACACCCCAATAAAGCTTGCGGCTTAATTAATCTTATCATATTTTTACTTTTTTAGGGAAGCACTGATTAAATATGGTGCTAACATTGCGAAGTCGTCAAGTGTTATTTATTCAGTGGTTCCTTAGGTATTGTAAACAAAGCTTGACAAAATTCGTGTATTTGATATAATGTAAGTGCTATGTGATATGAATTTGTGGAGTATCCATGCAAATATTTTTACTGACCACCTCTTATGTGAGGTTGAGGCCATACGGACAGCCGGGTCAACTGCCGATTGGCGATTTTCGCCGTTATTGATTGAGCAGAAAGCTCAAGTTTATAGGTTGGTTACTGTATAACCATAGTACGCAATTTGTGTGCATCAACTTGTAAAATGGTCAATAAGAGTGGTAAAAGTGAGTATTTGCTATATAGACTCTAACAGAAGTTCATATCCTTTTTGTTATTACCGTGAAGCAGCGGTGACGTGAATTTCTGAATATTTTACAAAGCGGTGCGGTAGCATCGCCTTTTTTTATATGAGGGGGAGAAAACATGGAAGATAAGCTCAAGCTGTATGGATTTAACAATCTTACAAAATCGCTCAGCTTTAATATTTATGATGTCTGCTATGCCAAAACTGCCCGTGAGCAGAGGGATTATATTTCCTATATTGATGAACAGTATAACTCCGAACGTTTAACAAATATTTTAACCACCCTGACTGATATGATAGGTGCAACCGTTCTTAATATCGCAAGGCAGGATTATGACCCTCAGGGGGCGTCTGTTGCTATACTTATTGCGGAGGGTTCAATGGTGCCTGCCGGCAGAACTCAGCTTGCACACCTCGATAAAAGCCATGTTACCGTGCATACCTATCCCGAATATCATCCGGAAACGTGCCTTGCTACTTTTCGTGTGGATATAGATGTTGCAACATGCGGTGAGATTACACCTCTTTCTACTCTTGATTATCTTATCGGTTCGTTTGATTCCGATATTATAACTATGGACTACCGTGTACGTGGATTTACCCGTGACCTTAACGGAAAGAAGCTTTTCCTTGACCACAAAATTACATCTATCCAGGATTATATTGCCCCCGATATTCTGTCACGGTATGATGCTGTTGACATAAACGTATATGACAGCAACCTTTTTCATACAAAAATGATGGTTAAGGAAATAGACTTGCAGAACTATCTTTTCAAAACGGACGCTTATGAACTGCCCCCCAAGAAAAGACTGGAAATTATGGATAACCTCCGACGTGAAATGATAGAGATTTTCAGCGGAAAGAATATTTATTGACAGGAGGAATGAGTGATGGCTCTTTCTCAGAAAAATGCACCTATATTTGAGGCTTTGCAGGAATTTGGAAGAAAACGTGTAGTTCCCTTTGATGTACCGGGGCATAAGCGGGGACGCGGGAACCCCGAACTTACGGCTCTGCTGGGGGAAAAGTGTGTAAGTATAGACGTCAATTCCATGAAACCGTTGGATAACCTTTGTCATCCTGTGTCCGTTATAAAAGATGCGGAGAATTTGGCGGCAGAGGCATTCGGTGCGGCTCATGCATTTCTTATGGTCGGCGGTACAACCTCTGCTGTACAGGCTATGGTTTTATCAGTTGTTAAACGTGGCGAAAAAATTATATTGCCGAGAAACGTACACCGCAGTGTTATGGGTGCCTTGGTTTTGTGCGGAGCAGTACCCGTATATGTTGACCCCTTGTGCGATGAAAGGCTGGGAATACCTTTAGGTATGCGTCTAAGTGATGTGGAAAGGGTTATGAAGCTTAACCCCGATGCTAAGGCGATACTTGTAAACAACCCCACCTACTACGGTATTTGTTCTGACCTTAAATCAATAGTAGAGCTTGCACATAAAAATAATATGTTGTGTCTTGCCGATGAGGCTCATGGTACACATTTCTACTTTGGGGAAGAGTTGCCCGTATCAGCCATGGCGGCAGGGGCGGACATGGCGGCGGTTTCCATGCACAAGTCCGGCGGAAGCCTTACCCAAAGCTCACTGCTGCTTGCAGGCAGATCCATGTCCGAAGGGCATATCAGGCAAATTATAAACCTTACCCAAACAACAAGCGGTTCATATCTGCTGTTGTCCAGTCTTGATATATCCAGAAGGAATTTAGCACTCCGTGGAAAAGAGGTTTATAAAAAGGTTTCGGAAATGGCACAGTACGCAAGGGACGAGATAAACACAATCGGCGGTTACTATGCTTTCTCAAGGGAGCTTGTAAACGGCGAGAGCGTCTTTGACTTTGACGTTACTAAGCTTTCGGTTAATACGTCAAACATCGGTCTTGCGGGAATTGAGGTTTACAGCTTGCTGCGAGACGAATATGATATACAAATTGAGTTTGGTGATTTGGGTAACTTCCTTGCATATATTTCCATAGGCGACAGACTCCGTGAAATAGAGCGGCTTGTTAGTGCGTTGGCAGAAATCCGCAGAAGATACGGTAAGAATACCGTCGGAACCATTCATCAGGAATATATCGAGCCGACAGTATCCGCAACACCGCAGGAGGCTTTCTATGCTCCGAAGATTTCCCTGCCGTTAGAGCAGACCGAGGGCAGGGTTTGCAGTGAGTTTGTCATGTGTTACCCACCCGGCATACCGATACTGGCTCCGGGTGAGCTGATAACAGCGGAAATACTCGACTACATACGTTATGCAAAGGAGAAGGGGTGCAGCATGACAGGCCCTGAGGATCCCGATATATGTAACTTGAACGTTATCTGTTAGGAGGCAGCACACAAATGGAATTTTGGTTTTCTGAAAATCACACACCAAACGTACAAATATCCATCAGAGTAGATAAACAGCTTTACAGCGGAAAAAGCGAGTTTCAGCGTATAGATGTATTTGAATCACCTGAGTTTGGCAGATTTCTTACACTTGACGGCTATATGATGCTGACGGAAAAGGACGAGTTTATTTATCATGAAATGATAACTCATGTGCCTATGGCAGTGCATCCGAATGTAAGGAAAGTTCTTGTAATAGGTGCAGGCGACGGTGGAGTTATAAGGGAGATAGTCCGTTACCCCGAAATTGAAAAGATAGATATGGCAGAGATAGACCCTCTTGTAGTTGAGGTTTGCCGCAAATATCTGCCGCAGACAGCTTGCAGGTTTGACGACCCAAGGGTGAATATACACTATGAGGACGGTCTTAAATTTGTAAGGTTTAAGGAAAATGAATATGACCTGATTATAGTTGACTCAACCGACCCATTCGGACCGGGCGAGGGTCTTTTTACAAAGGAATTTTACGGCAACTGCTATAAGGCACTTAAAGATGACGGTATTCTTATCAATCAGCATGAGAGTCCGTTTTACCCCGATGATGCGGCGGCTTGTCAAAGGGCACATAAAAATATTGTCGGTACCTTCCCAATAGCAAAAGTGTACCAGGCACATATACCGACCTATCCGTCGGGGCATTGGCTGTTTGGCTTTGCGTCCAAAAAATACCACCCGTTAAAAAATCTTGATGAAATTCGCTGGAATATGCGTTCGCTTACCTGCCGTTATTATACTACAACACTTCACAAGGGTGCGTTCTATATTCCTGCGTATGTGGAGGATATGCTGAAAAATGTTGAGTAAAAATGTTGAAACCTTTATCGCCTGTGACTGTGATTATGAGCAGGCAAAAACAGTATTGTTCGGAGCACCGTTTGACTCCACAACTTCCTTTCGGCCGGGAACAAGATTCGGCTCGTCTGCAATGAGAGGTGAGTCATTTGGCATAGAAACCTACAGTCCGTATCAAGACAAGGATATGGAGGATATAGCGGTTATGGACAGCGGAGATATAGAGCTGTGCATAGGTGACACAGAAAAGGTTCTTGCCCAAATAGAGGAGAGAACAAGAATTATATTGCAGGACGGCAAGCGTCCCATGATGATAGGCGGTGAGCATCTGGTTACACTCGGTGCGTTTCGTGCTGTTGCAGAAAAATACCCTGATGTGCATATCATTCATTTTGATGCTCACGCTGACTTGCGTGACGATTACTTAGGCGTTAAGCTGTCCCATGCGTGTGTGCTTCATCGCTGCTGGGATATT
Source organism: uncultured Clostridia bacterium (assembly GCA_947174455.1). Taxonomy (GTDB): domain Bacteria; phylum Bacillota; class Clostridia; order Oscillospirales; family Acutalibacteraceae; genus RUG592. The sequence continues at coordinate 4,281 of CAMWIZ010000001.1, forward strand.
ATCGGCGACGGCCGCATACACCAGTTCGGCATACGTTCGGGGGAACGTGCAGAGTTTCAGTTTGCCAGGCAGCATACGGATATTCACCCGTTCAGTGTGGAAGACGTTGCAAGCACTGTAAAGACACTTGTCGGAAAACCCGTATACCTTACGCTTGATTTAGATGTTCTTGACCCATCAATTTTTCCCGGTACGGGAACGCCGGAGGCAGGCGGAATATCGTTTGATGAGCTTAGACGTGCTGTAACCTGTGTATGCTCATGTCTTAACATTGTAGGCTGTGATGTAAATGAGCTTAGTCCGCATTACGACATGAGCGGAGTGTCAACTGCCGTTGCTTGTAAAATAGTACGGGAAATACTGCTTGCTATGGAGTAATGAAAAAAGAGGTTAGATTGTGCATGAGAAATATAGGTGATTATTGGGCGATACCGTTTGCGATTGCTGTTTTGATTATTAGCTGGTCAAGAGTGATGAGAAGGGTAACAGGCAAAAAGGCTGAGAATCCAATTTCGCAGAAAATTATTGTTGTTATTGCAGTGATTGTTATGGTGATCATGCTTTTGCAGGATGTTCTGGCCTGAGTTGCTGTACGATGAGTAAAAGGAGGAAATAAATATGCTGCAAACAAACGGAACCTGTCCGTACTGTGGTGCAGAGGTTAAGGATTACAGGCAATACGGTTGGGAGTACGGAAGTCCCATTAGAAAGTGTGAGAAATGCGGAAATGATTATCTCAACAAAACATATCACGAAATAGCCGTGGAGGGGATTGACCCCGATACACTAAATGTTAAAAAGTCCGTCAGCGGAATGTTGGTCGGTTTGGCTATTATGATTGGTGCAATAGTGCTGACATTAGTGCTGACATGGGCGACTGTAAGCATTGCTAACCGCTATTATATTCAAATCATAGGCATAGGGGCAGTTTTGACGGTAATCGGTTTTCTGTTTGCCGCTTGTATGCTTGTTGATGTTTTGAAAATAAAAACAGGTGCAAAGGAACGTAAGCTTAATTCTCTGCGTGAGGAGTCGGCACAAAGACTTCAAAACAAAGAGTATGCAAAAGCTTTGGCTGATTTGGGGTACAGTATACCCGAAGAATATTTGGAACGTGTGTAAACCGAAACATAAAGGAATAAAAACGATACTAAGGTAATCTGTATGAATTTTTTATAACGCAAAAATATTATGGGAGATGATTATAATGGGTAAGGCATTGATTATAGGCTGCGGCGGTGTTGCAAGCGTTGCAATTCAAAAGTGCTGCCAGAACAGCGATGTATTTGAGGAAATTTGTATTGCCAGCCGTACAAAATCAAAATGTGATGCTTTGAAAGAAAAGCTTGATGGAAAAACAGCCACCAAAATTACAACAGAAAAGGTTGACGCCGACAACGTGGACGAGCTTTGCGAGCTTATCAGCAAAGTAAAGCCCGATTTGGTAATGAATATTGCACTTCCTTATCAGGATTTAACAATTATGGACGCTTGCTTAAAGTGCGGTGTTAATTATATGGATACCGCAAACTATGAGCCTGAGGACATAACCGAGCCAAAATGGAAGGCTGTTTATGATAAGAGATGCGAGGAGCTTGGTTTTTCTGCCTACTTTGACTACTCTTGGCAGTGGGCATATAAGAAAAAGTTTGAGGAAGCAGGCTTAACAGCACTTCTCGGTTCAGGCTTTGACCCCGGTGTTACACAGGCATACTGTGCTTATGCTCAAAAGCATCTGTTTGATAGGATAGATACTATAGACATTCTAGACTGCAACGGCGGCGACCACGGTTATCCTTTTGCAACAAACTTTAACCCTGAAATAAATTTGCGTGAGGTGTCTGCTCCGGGTTCATACTGGGAAAACGGCAAATGGGTGGAAATTCCCGCAATGAGCATTAAAAGGGAGTATGATTTTGCAGAGGTCGGCAAAAAGGATATGTACCTTTTGCACCACGAGGAAATAGAGTCACTGGCTAAAAATATTCCCGACGTCAAGCGTATACGCTTCTTCATGACATTCGGTCAAAGCTATCTGACACATATGAATTGCCTTGAAAATGTCGGTATGCTCTCCACTGAGCCTATTGACTTTGAAGGCAGCAAAATTGTACCGATACAGTTCTTAAAAGCACTTTTGCCCGACCCTGCAACGCTTGGTCCGAGAACTGTCGGCAAAACAAACATTGGCTGTATTTTTACAGGTGTAAAGGACGGCAAGGAAAAGACAGCGTACATATATAATGTGTGCGACCACCAGGAATGCTACAAAGAGGTTGGCTCTCAGGCAATTTCCTACACAACGGGTGTCCCTGCAATGATTGGTGCAATGATGCTTATGACGGGCAAATGGAATAAGCCGGGCGTGTATACAGTTGAGGAGTTCGACCCCGATCCGTACATGGAGCAGCTTAATAAATGCGGCTTGCCGTGGCAGATTGACGAGAGTCCTGCTTTGGTGGATTGATGCAATGAGAACACCGTATTTTTTGATTGACGAAAAACTTCTTGTCAAAAATCTGGAGATTTTGCAGTCCGTTTCAAAAGAAACAGGCTGTAAAATCCTTTTGGCACAAAAGGCATTTTCCATGTTCAGTACTTATCCGCTTATTTCAAAATACTTGGACGGAACGACCGCAAGCGGTATATATGAAGCAAGGCTCGGCTGTGAAAAGTTTGGCAAAGAAACACACGTATTCTCACCTGCATACAGAGAGGACGAGTTTGACGAGCTTTTGACGTATGTTAATCATATGGTTTTTAATTCCTCAAAACAGGTTAAAAGGTTTGCACAAAGGGCAAAAAACAGCGGTGTTTCAGTCGGACTTAGGGTAAATCCGCAATGCTCCACGCAGGAGGGGCATGAGATTTACGACCCGTGTGCGGCAGGCTCTCGGCTCGGCTGTACTTTAGAACAGCTTGACGAGGATATTATGCCGCTTCTTGACGGTTTGCACTTTCATACCCTCTGTGAGCAGAACTCCGATGCACTGGAGATTACCGCAAAATCATTTGAGGAGAAATTCGGAAAATATTTACCGCAGATGAAATGGCTGAACTTTGGCGGAGGACACCATATAACAAGGGACGATTATGATATAGAACGGCTTAAAAGAGTGATAAATTACTTTCAAAACAAGTATGGTTTGCAAGTTTATTTAGAACCCGGCGAAGCAGTTGTGCTTAATGCAGGATTTTTGAAAACAAGTGTATTGGAAACAGTGCATAACGGCATGGATATTGCAATTCTTGATGCATCGGCGGCTTGCCATATGCCCGATGTTATAGAGATGCCCTACCGTCCTCCGCTGATGACTTCGGGTGAACCGAGTGAGAAAAAATATACCTACCGTCTTGGTGGACCAACGTGCCTTGCCGGTGATGTCATTGGCGATTATTCCTTTGACGAACCGCTGAAAGGGGGTGACGTGCTTACCTTTATGGACATGGCACTGTATACTATGGTAAAGACCAATACCTTTAACGGAATGAAGCTTCCCGATATAGTATACAGAAAATCAGACGGTGAGGAAGTCTTGATTAAAAGCTTTGGTTATGAGGACTTTAAAAACCGCTTGTCATAGTGTGCTTAAAGATTTTTTACAGCAGTATTATTAAAATCAGTCCTGCACCATAGGGTGCGGCGGTGATAAAAAAGGAGTTTAGAATTATGAATGTATATGAGACTTGTCCATCCTTTGAAAATGAAAAATATCAGATTAGATTGATTCAAAATGAGGACGCTAAGTCCCTGCTAAAGGTTTACAGTGATGTAAAGGCAGTTCCGTTTTTTAACAGTGATAACTGTAACGGCGATAATTTTTATTACGAAACATATGAACGCATGGAGCAGGCGGTAGCCTTTTGGGTTGACGCATACAAAAACGGCTGGTTTGTTCGCTGGACTGTCGTTGACAAAGCAGCAGGTGAGCCTGTCGGTACAATAGAGGAATTTTACAGAGAAGCAGACGACTATTTTACAAACTGCGGTCTGCTTCGGTTGGATTTGCGAAGCGATTATGAGAAGTCGGAGGAAATAGAAAATATTTTATCCCTCATTGCAACGCCGTCATTTGATATGTTCGGCTGTGACAAGGTGGCGGTTAAGGCGATTTCAGACGACAAAGAAAGGGTAAAGGCACTGCAAAATGCGGGCTTTGTTTCTACTGACGAAAAGCTTATAGGACACGATGGAACGCAGTACGGCGAGTATTTTGTGTTGAAGAAATAAATTACGAAATATTTAATGTTTAACAATAGCTGCAAAAGGCACCGAGCAATGGCTCAGTGTCTTTTGTTTTGCATACGGACGGCATATAACTTACTCTTTATGACAAAAATCTGTTGACACAGTGCTTATATAAATGGTAAAATTAGCTAAATAACTTTTGGTTTAAGGAGGCTTTATCATGCCCAAATGGCTTAATAATTCTGTTTTTTATCAGGTTTATCCGCAGTCTTTCTGCGATTCCAACGGTGACGGTATAGGCGATTTGCAGGGACTTATCTCAAAGCTTGACTATATTAAGGACTTAGGCTGCAACGCAATATGGCTTAATCCTGTTTATGACTCACCCTTTATGGACGCAGGCTATGACGTTCGTGATTATTATAAGGTTGCCCCACGCTACGGCACTAATGATGATGCAAAAGAGCTTTTTGAGGAGGTTCACAAGCGTGGCATGAAATTGCTTATGGATCTGGTTCCCGGACATACCTCCGACACAAACGCATGGTTTGCAAAGAGTAAAGAACCCATGAAAAATGAACTTTCCAACCGTTATATCTGGACAGACAGCGTATGGGAGGCCCCTCCGCAGTATCGTCTTATGTGCGGTATAACCGATCGTGACGGAAATTATTTGGTGAATTACTTCTCCTCTCAGCCTGCCCTTAATTACGGCTTCTATGAGGTTACGCATCCGCAGTGGCAGCTTCCTGTTAATCACCCCGACTGCTTGCGTACAGTGGAGGCTTTAAAGGATATTATGCGTTTTTGGCTTGATATGGGCTGTGACGGTTTCCGTGTCGATATGGCGGACTCTCTTGTTAAAAATGATGAGGAGAAAATCGCAACTGCTGCTATATGGGCAGGTGTACGTGAAATGATGGACAAGGACTACCCCGATGCTGCTCTTGTTTCCGAGTGGTGCAACCCTATTCGTGCAATCAATAAAGGCGGTTTCCATATGGACTTTTATCTTGACCACAGGGGAAATGGATATTCCACCGCTTTCAGATATTATGACTACGCAACAGGTGAGCAGAACAGCTTCTTCAGCAAAGAGGGTAAGGGCGATATAACCGTGCTTACAAAGGAGCTTGTACCAAACTATGCGGCAACCAAGGATAAAGGCTACATCAGCTTTTTTACCTGTAACCATGATAATCCGAGAATGTCGGCTTGGTACGATGAGCTTGAGCTTAAAATAAATTACTGCACAATATTCACACTTCCGGGTGTTCCGTTCCTCTATTACGGCGATGAAATAGGTATGCGTTATATGAGCGAGCTTACAAGCAAAGAGGGCGGTTTCAGCCGTACGGGCTCACGCACTCCTATGCAGTGGACGGAGGGCAAAAATAAGGGGTTTTCAACAGCCGATGAAGATAAGCTGTATCTTCCTGTTGATAACAGAGAGGCAGCACCCACGGTTGAAACACAGATGGCTGATAAAAATTCCCTTTACCACACTGTTAAGGACATAATAAAAATCAGAAAGGAAAATCCTGAACTTTGCGGCAACGGTGACTTCGAGGTGATTTATGCCGAGAAAAACAAATATCCTTTTATTTTCCGCAGAGGGTCGTTTATTGTTGCTGTTAATCCGTCCGCAAATGAGGTTACAGTTCCGTTTGAGTATGAGATGAAGGAAACAGTTTATAATATAGGTAACACCAAGGTTTCTGACGGTAAGATTACGCTTTGCGGTCAGAGCTACTGCTTGATGAAAGTCTAAACCTGAGTGGGTGATATTATGAGAGAGGATATTTGCACCATTCCGATAAACGACGTTTTTTTGCCCCGTGACGGCTGTCCCCTGTGCAGAATGAGGGATATGCTGGAAAAGCGTTCCACCGAATATATCACGGGTGCGGCGATGATGGAGCCTGACGTAAGAATCAAAACAAATGAGAAGGGCTTTTGCTTTCGTCACTTTGATATGATGCTAAAATGCGGTACTCGTCTTTCCAATGCACTTATTTTGGAAAGCCATCTTGATAAAATGAAGCAGGAGCTTATACCTAAAACAGTCAAGGGCAAGCCGGACAAGAAGAAGCTTGCCGCTGTACGCTCCATGCAGAAAAGCTGTTTTGTCTGCGAACAGGTTGAGTGGGGCATGGCTCATATGTATCAAACAATTTTCAGCAGCTATACATCGGACAGCGAGTTCAGAGCATTGTATAATGACCAACAGTTTATTTGCATGGAGCATTATTGTGACCTTTTGACGGCAGCGGCTAACAGGGGGATTTCCTCTAAAATTCTGCCTGAGTTTTACAGCGATACGTCACGGCTTGCAGGCGGATATCTTGAGGTTTTAAAGAACGATATAACTCATTTCTGCTCCATGTACGACTACCGCAGAAACGGGCAGGACTGGGGAAATTCAAGAGATGCTATTGAGCGTTCCATTGAGTTCTTAACATCGGAACGTATAGGCGGAGGACAGCAGGACTGATAAAATGAAAGTAACAGGAATAACGGATTTTGACCTTGCACAAACACTTGACTGTGGGCAGGCATTCAGATGGGCAGAGCAACCCGACGGAGCTTTTATCGGTGTTGCACACGGTAAAATATTAACCTTGAGAAAAAACGGTGATGAACTGGAGCTTGACGGTGTAGAGCCGTCAGAGTATGACAGTATTTGGAAAAGATACTTTGATCTTGACATGGACTACGGTGCTGTTCGCACTGAACTTTCCAAGCTGCACCCGATTCTGAACGAGGCGGCGGAGTTTGCACCGGGAATAAGGATTTTAAACCAAGAACCGTGGGAGGCACTCTGTTCGTTTATTATATCACAAAATAACAATATTCCACGAATAAAGGGAATTATCGAAAGGCTGTGTGCCATGTGCGGTGAACAGCTTGCCGATAATATGTATACATTTCCGTCAGCCGAAAAAATAGCCGCAATGACTGCCGAGGATTTGGCACCGATAAGAGCAGGATTTCGTGCAAGGTACATTATTGACGGTGCAAGACGTGTTGCCGACGGCAGCGTTGACCTTGAAAAAATACGAACCATGCCCATAGATGAGGCAAGGAAAGAGCTTATGCAAATAACAGGTGTCGGAGTTAAGGTAGCGGACTGTACGCTTTTGTACGGACTTCACAGATTGGATTGTTTTCCGCTTGATGTGTGGATGAAAAGAGCCATGTCGGTGCTGTTTCCGAGTATGACTGCGACCGATTTTGGAGAGTACGGTGGAATAGCACAGCAGTATATTTTTCACTACAGCAGACTGCATCCTGAGCTTTTTGAGTGACTTGTATAAAAACATAGGGGTTATGGCCAAGCATATAACGCTTTGCCATAGCGTTTTCAAAATTTTGCATAGGGAAATACAAAGCCCAAAATGGTTTTGTCGGGCATTTTTAACCTAAAGCTATCAAAGGCAATGCCTTTAACAGATTTCAAAAAGGGAAGTAGAACTTAATGAAAAAGTTTTTAAGAATTGTTCTTGTCATCCTTATACTGCTTGTTGTCGGTTTGGGTGCGGGTGTTATTTACCTAACCGTCAAGGAGTATAATCCGGAGGCAACGGAAACTGTTCCAAGCTACGGAAATGCAACTAAAGAGATTGCAGAGGGTGATACAATTTCGGTTATGACGTATAACATCGGCTACGGTGCAAATGATGCGACCAGGGATTTCTTCATGGACGGCGGACAGGATGTTTTGGCCGAAAGCGAGGACAAGGTAAATGAGAATATGGAAGGAATAATTGCAAATATATACGGTGCAAATGCTGATATTCATTTCATACAGGAGGTAGATGTTCAGTCAAAACGTTCCTACTTTGTAGATGAAGCAAACAAGCTTGCAAATACGTTTTCTGACTACCGTTACTCTTTTGCAAATAATTATGTATGCGATTATGTCCCGTACCCTTTGGTCGAAAATACGGGTAAGGTGGATGCAGGAATAATGACGATTGCTCCATATGACACTGAGTCTGTTGAGCGTATATCCCTGTCAAACTCATACAACTGGCCCGTAAGAGTAGTACAGCTAAAACGCTGTTTGCTTGTTGAAAGGATACCCGTGAAAGACAGCAATAAAAAGCTGGTTGCTATAAATGTACACTTAGAGGCTTACGGTGACAACGATGACAAGCTTACTCAATTTAAGGAGCTTTGTAATGTTATGCAGCTTGAATATGCACAGGGCAACTATGTTATTGTCGGCGGTGATTTTAACGCTATACTGCCGTCTGTGGATACTTCAAAGTACCCACTTAAGATAACGGATAATTTTGAGCCTGCAATTATTCCGAATAACCTTCTTGCCACCGGCTGGAAGTTTGCTACGGACGACACAACACCAACGTCCAGACTTCTTAATCAGCTGTATGATGCAAATGATACTGAGAATACGCAGTATTATGTTCTTGACGGCTTTATATGTTCATCGAACGTATTGATTGACAGTGTTAAAACCCTGAATACTGAGTTCAACTACAGTGACCATAACCCGGTTGTTGCAAAGTTTGTTTTGACCAAGGTGTAATGCGAAATATATTTTAATGTATCGAACGAAATAAAACAACACTTACAGCGTCGGTTATAAGTAACCGACGCTGTTTTTATACTTTTTAAAAGTGGAATTGTGAGACTGTCAATCAAATTGACAGTTTGAAATTTTTGGGGGAGGGAAACTATTTATATGAGTTCTTTATTACAATCAACAAAAAACACACGTGCATTGCCGACAGGTACAATGCGATATATTAGGAGTGATGTCCCAAAAAATTTGACTGATGAGGAAGTTCAGTGGTTGTTGGATAATCAAATAACCACAATCGTGGATTTGCGGTCGGATGAAGAAATTGTTAAGGTACCGTGTTGTCTTAAAGATAGGAACGGCTTTAGTTATTTTCACCTTTCGGTTACAGGCGGCGGTGATATTCCAAAGTCACGTGAGCATCTGTACACTGTGTATCGGCAGATGGTAGATGAAAAAATGGAGAGAATAATTGACACCATCATAAATGCGGAATCCAATGTAATGTATTTCTGTACAGCAGGTAAAGACCGAACCGGTGTAGTATCGGCAATTATTTTAAAGCGGCTTGGATTCAGTGATGAAGTAATCATTGATGATTATATGAAGTCTAAAGATAATTTAATGGATATGCTTATGTCATATGCGAGTGTTCACAATGAAATAGATATAGAAACAATCATTCCTCACAGTGAAAATATGAAGCAATTACTGATACGGCTATAAATTTTAGATTAATTTAGATTTATATTTTTAAGTAAAATTAAGGCTAATATTTAAGTAAAATTTAAGTAATTGCGGTAATATATTAGCAGAGTAGAAAACGGGTGTAACCGTTAAAAAGCAGTCTAACACAATAATATAAAAAACAGGAAAGAACCTCAGCGTTTGTTTAACGTGACGGTTTTTTCCTGTTTTTTGTATATTCATTGTGTTTTGTTTCAAAAATGATGCAATTACTGTGTACTCTTAGTCGTTGATAGGCACGATGGAGAGAAAAATGGAAAAGTAATGAAATACCGAACCTGCTATGGTGAACAGATGCCATATTGAATGGAAGTACTTTACTTTTTTGATTGCATAAAATATGATGCCCACAGTGTAAAATGCTCCGCCCAAAAACAAAAATGTCAGCGAGATTTTCGGCATTGCACTAAGCAGAGGTTTAATCGCAAAGATAACCACCCAACCCATCATAACGTAGCATACAACAGAGGGCTTGCGAAACTTTTCAAGGTCTATGGAGTTAAGCACGATTCCGATTATTGCAGCTCCCCAAACTATTCCGAACAAAGTCCAGCCGAGTTTTCCTCTCAGTATCGCCAGCGTTATGGGGGTGTATGTTCCCGCAATCAGGAAAAATATTGTGTTGTGATCCATTATTCGAAAAAACTTTTTTGCTTTTTCATTTGTTATTGCATGGTACAGTGTTGACATGGTGTAAAGTATAATTAACGACGCACCGTATATTGATGAGCTTACTACCGCCCATACATCGGAATATATGGCGGTGAAAACAATCAGCACCACAGTTCCGCCTATTGACAGAAGACTGCCTGTCCCGTGAGAAACGGAGTTGAAAATTTCTTCACCAAGTGTGTAGCGTTTGCCTTTTACGGCAGCAGTGCCGTCCTTTTGCAGGTTAGCCAAGCTAATCACTCCTTTTTGTTTTAGATGTATCAATTATATCACAAAAATATAAAAAATAAAGTGATTAATTAAACGGCAGCGCAAAAATTGTTGA
>CAMWIZ010000002.1 GCA_947174455.1 uncultured Clostridia bacterium
TAAAGGAAGCAATAGAAAACGCTGTAACAGAAGCAATTACCAGCTCACTCAATAATGAGATTGAAGAAAGAGAAGCTGAGGAAGATACTGAAGTAGAACTTACGATAGGTGAGCTTGATACGGAAAACTCAGAAAATGCTGATGATACTACCAATAGCGAAGGATATGACGAGTTTGAGCATTTTGGAGTGGACGTAACACCCGCTGATGTATATGGCACTTCATTAGAAGAGGACTATTCAAATGAGAAAAAAGCTAAGCCGAATAACCCCGATAATGAGGAAGCAGCAACAGAAACACCTGCCTTTGTTCATAGTGAAGAAGAACCGAAAAAAGCTGTTCGTTTCTCTGCATTCTCCAAAGCAAGACGTCTAAAGGAACTAATGGCAGAACAGAATACAGACAACACTGAGCCCACAGATTGATAAAAATAGGAGGATTTACTAATGCCGTTTATTAACTGTAAAATGAATATTGACATATCCAAACAACAGGAGTTGGATATTAAGTCCGAGCTTGGAAAAGCAATCTCACTTATCCCCGGAAAAAGTGAAAATTGGCTTATGGTTAACATTGAACCAAAATGTGCATTGTACTTCCGTGGCAATACCGACAAGCCAACTGCAATGGTAGAGGTAACTGTTTACGGAAACGCATCCGAACAGGCTTATGATTCCTTAACCGCCCAAATAAACAGAATTTTGTCATCAGTTGCAGGCATTGAGGAAATGTATGTAAGCTACGCTGAAACAAACAATTTTGGCTATAACGGAAGTAACTTTTAATTAAATAACGAAAATTTAAAATAAAAATCGCTGTGTACATATAACAATAGGTACACAGCGATTTTATTCTGTAAAAATTATACTGTTTCATTTTTAATTGTTGACCTAATACTAATTCTCGTTGAAGTAACTGTCATTTTTCCAACATCATAAACAATACTTTTTCGTACATATTACAGCAGCTTAGAAATTTAAAATTCACCTATCTCACCGCTGTTGCTATTTATTTTTAACTATAAGAACCTTTGAAATTCTTCTTTCGTCAATTTCAGACACAGTAAAGCTTATACCGCTGCAATTTACTACAGGATGTTCACCGGAATTTGGTATACGACCCAAATTTTCCAGTATAAAAGCCGCAAGCGTTTCGCAGTTTTCGGGTGCGGACAGCTTTACACTCAAGAGCTTTTCCACATTCTCTATGGACGTTATGCCGTCAACCGAGAAAGTATTCAAACCAATATTCTTAATACCTTCGTCTTCATTGTCGAACTCGTCCTGAATATTGCCCAAAATCAGCTCTACCAGGTCTTCAAGCGTAATAAGCCCCTCAGTTCCGCCATACTCATCGGCTATAACTGCCATTTGCACACGGTTTTCTTTCATCATGGCAAACAGCTCCTCACAGCTTTTGCTTCTCGGAACAAACGGAACTTTACGAGTAATCTCCGCTAAGGTAAAGTCCTCTCCACTCTCTCCACAAACATATTTAAGCAAGTCCTTTACATACAACACACCGATTATATTGTCGATATCCTCGTGATAAACGGGTATGCGTGAGTAGCCTGTGTCGATTGCAAGGCGAACACTCTCGTCAAGCGTTGCGGTATCCTCCAGTGCTACAATATCGGTTCTGTGTGTCATAAGCTCACGAACCGCCGTATCAGTAAATTCAAAAATGTTCTCTATCCTGCTCTTTTCGTTCTGCTCAATAGAACCGTTTTCCTCACCAACATCGACCATACTCAAAATTTCTTCCTCGGTGACGTCCTTATTTTTTATTCCAAAAAAGTCTGCCAAACTTGTTTTGTTTCGTTTACGCTCCCTTTTGCCAGTACTGTCGTCAGACATAAATACACTCCTTTTCTTTGATATTATTAAGGGATTTGTCCTTAACAATATTATTACCAAGGGCTTTGCCCCTGAACGTATAATTTAAATTTCATTATATAAAGTATAAATGCTGCACAAAGAATCACTCTGAACAGCATTTTTCAACTATTATTCTTCTGCCGAAATTATGTCTATTCCCAGCTCCGCAAGCTGTTCGCCGTCAACAGCAGACGGTGCATTCGTCATAGGCTCGCTTGCATTCTGAACCTTTGGGAACGCAACAACATCACGCAGTGTTGGTGCTTTAATCATCTGCATTACCAGTCGGTCAAGACCAATACCCATTCCGCCGTGAGGAGGAGCACCGTACTTGAACGCATCCGTCAGGAAGCCAAACTTCTTGTATGCCTCCTCTTCGCTAAGACCAAGCATACTAAACATTCTTTTTTGCAAATCAGGGTTAGTGATTCTGATAGAACCAGAACTAAGCTCAATGCCGTTAAGAACCATATCATAAGCCTTTGCATAAACCTTGCCCTTGTCACCCTCCAAATGGTTAAGTGCCTCATCGGTTGGCGATGTAAACGGGTGGTGCATGGCAACCCACTCACCGCTGTCCTTGTCAAACTCAAAGAACGGAAACTCAACAACCCACAGGAAATTATAGCCGTCGGGGATAATGTCGAGCCTCTTTGCAACCTCTGTACGCAATGCACCGAGAATTGACATAACCTGAGTGTCGTTCGTGTCTGCAATAATAAACACTACGTCGCCCTTTTCTGCACCCGCTTTGCTGATGATTGCATTCATCTCTTCCTCTGTCATAAACTTGCCAAAGGAGGACGCAACAGAATCATCTGTCATTCTTATCCAAGCCATACCCTTGGCACCAATACCCTTGGCAGTTTCAGTTAGTTTGTCAATCTCTTTACGGGAATAAATCTTTAACGCACCCTTTGCCGTTATGCCACGGACACTTCCACCGCCGTCAACAGCAGACTTGAACACACCAAAGCCACAGTCCTTAACCTCATCGGTAAGGTTGAAAAGCTCCATGCCAAAGCGAGTGTCCGGCTTGTCCGAACCGTACCTTTCCATAACCTCATTGTAAGTAAAGCGTGGGAACGGTGTGGGAATATCAATATCGAGGGTCTTTTTGAAAACATACTTTATAAATCCCTCGCCAAGCTCAAGTATATCCTCCATGTCAACATACGACATCTCTATATCAATCTGAGTAAACTCCGGCTGCCTGTCGGCACGAAGGTCCTCATCACGGAAACAGCGTGCAATCTGCATATACTTGTCAAAACCTGCCACCATGCAAAGCTGTTTGTAAATTTGCGGTGACTGCGGCAAAGCATAAAAACTGCCCTTATGTATTCTGGACGGCACAAGGAAGTCCCTTGCACCCTCTGGGGTTGACTTAATCAGCATAGGAGTTTCAATCTCAATAAAGCCTTTTTCATCAAAATAATCTCTGGTAGCCTTTGCAATTTTATGACGAAGAATTATATTCTGCTGCAAATTTGATCTTCTTAGATCGAGATAACGGTATTTCAGCCTTGTAGCCTCGCCTGTGTTGCAGTCCTCAGTGATTTCAAACGGAGGTGTTTCACTCTCACCCAAAATACGAAGCTCGGTAACCTTTATTTCAATATCACCCGTTGCAAGCTTATCGCTTTTTGACGACCTTTCCATAACTGTACCCACTGCACCGAGAACAAACTCACTGCGGCACTGTGCAGCCTTTTCGAAGATATCTCTGTCACTGCTGTCATCAAATGAAAGCTGAACTATACCTGTTCTGTCACGCAAATCTATAAAGATAAGCTGACCGAGATCTCTCTGCTTTGCTACCCAGCCAAAAACCGTAACCTCTTTGCCGACATCACCTATACGCAAGTCGCCACAATAATGTGTACGCTTCATACCTGTCATAAATTCTGCCATATTGTCTAACGCCTCCGAATAATTCATCTGAAAACAGATGAACTAAAAAATTTATAAAACATTTACTTAATTTAAATTGCTTTTCTTTTTGATAACCAATACACAAGCTGTTACGGAAAGCAATATCAGCACACAGCAAACCGCAATTTCGAAATAACTCGATATAATCGAGTTATAAATCTGAGTATAAGCCTCTGTGCTGCTGTCTACTTGCGTAATCGCTTGTTTAAGGCTCAAAACCCTCACTATGTTACATTCTGTACGGTATATTTCAAATATTATATTTAAAACAAGTGTAACAACTGTAAATATCTTACTCATAACACTTCGCCTAAACAAAAAACAACTACACTTAACAACTTTTTATTAGCATCAACTATTCCCTAACTACGACTCAGCAATCATTCGTTTCTGTTCATTCTCAACATATAAGGAAATAAACTTTTCAAGGAATCCGCCATCAAGGGGCATTTCTGTCTGCTCGCCGCTTTCCATATTTTTCAGCATAGCCTTATTGGCGGATAAATCATCATCACCGATAACCACGCTGTACTTCGCACCGATTTTGTTTGCATACTTCATCTGGGCACGCAGTCCCCTGCCAACAAGATCGCCGTCCGCTCTGAAAGACGCACTCCTCAGCTCCTGTATAAGTGTAAATGCCTTTTTATTTGCGGCATCACCAAGTGCTGCAATGTAAATATCGCAGACAGGCTCGCCCGGCAGCTCCGTGCCGTTTGCCCTCAAGACCATAAGCAAACGCTCCAGTCCCATAGCAAAGCCAAGTGAAGGAGTAGGCTGTCCGCCAAGCTCCTCAATAAGTCCGTCATAACGTCCGCCGCCGCATACAGTACCCTGGGCACCAATGCAGTCGGTAACAAATTCAAATACAGTTCTGGTATAATAATCCAGCCCTCTTACTATTGTCGGATTAACTGTATATTCAATGCCTGCACAGTCAAGGTATCCCTTAACCTGTTCAAAGTGTGCGGCACAGTCCTCACAAATATAATCAAGCACCGTAGGTGCATTTTGGGCTATACCCTTGCAAATCTCGCTTTTACAATCAAGTATTCTCATCGGATTGCGGTCAAGCCTTGACAAACAGGTGTCACACAGGCTTTCCTTATGCTCACCGAAATAGGTTTTCAGTGCATCGGAATACTTTTTTCTGCACGTAGGACAGCCGATAGAGTTGATTTCAAGCTTTATTTTTTCCTTAAGCCCCAGTCTTTCAAAAATAGATGAGGCTGCACAAATCATCTCAGCGTCTGCCCTTGCATCTGCTGAGCCGTATGCCTCCATGCCAAACTGGTGGAACTCTCTTTGTCTGCCTGCCTGTGCCTTTTCATAGCGGTAGCAGGTAAGCATATAGTACACCTTAACAGGCAGACCGTCATTATACAGTGCATGCTCCAAATATGCTCTTGCCGCACCTGCCGTACCCTCGGGCCGCAGAGTAATACTCTCACCGCCCTTTGTGTCAAAGGTGTACATCTCCTTTTGAACCACGTCTGTGGTTTCTCCCACACTTCTGTTAAACAGCACTGTATGCTCAAAAACAGGAGTGCGGATTTCTTTATAGCCGTGACACTCGGCTTCCTTTCTCATAATATCCTCTACAAACTGCCACTTGTAGCTGTCACGGGGCAAAATATCCTCTGCTCCCTTAACCTTTCGTGTTAATACTGCCATTTCCTTTCCTCCAACAAATGCAGCCCAAAATGCCGCACTATTTCCTCAAACAACTTTCTTAAACTAAAAAGCAGTTTTAAAGTTACAAAACCCCTCTTAAAACAACTTCTTTAAGTATTTTGCCCTGCTTTTTTGAAAAAGCGGGCGGCTGCCAAAGACAAGAACTTTGGCAGGTTCAAGGTCAATACCCTTAATAATAACGTTGTGTTAGGTTCGATGCCCTTAACAATAATGCTGACTGTTTCCCAAAACAAAACCGATTTACTAAAATCAGTGATTACGCAGCACGTCACGCCAATCGAGATCCCCACGCTCTAAGCCGTGTATTAGAACCTCTGCTGTGGCAATGTTGGTAGCAACGGGAATACTGTGCATATCGCAAAGACGAAGCAGGTTGATGTCGCTTGGCTCGTGCGGCTTTGGATTCAAAGGATCTCTGAAGAAGAGAAGCATATCCACTTCACCGCAGCCTATCTTTGAGCCAATCTGCTGACCGCCGCCCTGTGAACCGCTTAAAAACTTCTGGATTCTAAGACCTGTTGTTTCGGCAACGATTTTACCGGTTGTGC
This sequence comes from uncultured Clostridia bacterium, assembly GCA_947174455.1. Classification (GTDB taxonomy): domain Bacteria; phylum Bacillota; class Clostridia; order Oscillospirales; family Acutalibacteraceae; genus RUG592. The sequence continues at coordinate 6,056 of CAMWIZ010000002.1, forward strand.
CGGTTGCACAGAGATTGTGTCTACTCAAAATTCCGCAGTATGCAATGCAGAATTGAACCATTAACTCTTTCTTTGCATCGTGTGCTATAAGTGCAATATTCATATGTGTACCTCCATTATACAGTAATTCTGATGTTAAATATATAAAATGTTAGATAGTTAGTTATAAGCATAAAAACTTAATATAATTGCAAAAACTGCTTTAACACCCTTTAAACGGATGCTTTTTATAGGTTTATTTTATTAACAACGGCTCTTTTCTGCCCTGTATACGCCCTGCAAGTCTGGACAGTGCGTTAGACGCCTTGCTTGCCGTACCGATTTTGCCCGACTGGATTGCTGCGGCAAGTGCATAGTCCTCAGGTATAACGGCAATAAGCTGCAATGCAGTCACGTCGATTACTTCATCCAAATCCTCATAAAGTGCCATTTTCTCAAAGGTTTTTCTATTGAATTTATTGATAACAAGACGTATATCGGACACACCGCATTCTGTAAGCTTTCGTGCTACGTTCTGACCGCCACGCAAGCTTGTCGGTTCGGTGTTTACCACAACCAAAGCACGGGTGGCAGGATAAGCCGCTGCTTCAAAACCGCTGCCTACCCCTGCAGGCGAATCAACAATAATATAGTCAAAAATATCTGCAACTCCGTCCACAAGCTGTCCCAGCACCTGCGGTGCTACCTCGTCATATGCGTTAAGAGGGGCAGGCATAAGGAAAAGTCCTTTTTTATTCGGACACGGATAAACGGTATTTTCCACTGTACAGCTTCCGCTGACGGCATCAGCTATATCAAAAACCAAGCTGCGTGTTATCCCAAGCATTATATCCAGACCCCGCATACCGCTGTCGCAGTCCACCAAGAGAACCTTATAACCCTCATCTGCAAGTGCAGTACCCAAACCCACGGTAACAGTTGATTTACCTGTACCGCCCTTGCCGGAGGCTACTACAATAACTTCCTTCATACAACACCTCTTACATATACCCAAAGCCAATGTTGAGTGATTGTCTGTAAAAATGCTCCTCACCCAACATGATTGAACCGGCTACAACTTGTGCCGCTTTAGAGTTAACCCATGAGCAAAACTACGCATTTAGCACATTGCCTGCATATTGCCGCACACTGCAAGAAACACCCCTGATATACGCTTTATATGTGTGCGTGATTTTGCACAAACCGCACGCTGTATTTGTGTGGTTTTGTCCTGATTATAAAAAGGCGACAGAAATGCAGTATAACAAATTAAACAAACACTCACTTTGTATTCTACCACATTTTCTCTAAAACGTCAAAGGAAATTCGTGAAATTATACACAAACTTACACATATATAAATGGGCATTATAACAATAAGTCATATTTTACGTTATATACACTATATATGCAGTCGTAAATTATTCACCACTTTTGGATGAAGCCTCTGAGCTTGCCGCCTTGCTGTTGTCTTGATTGTTATTGCTGTTCGGTTTGTTAGAATTAAAGTATGCGTCAAACATCGCTTTTGCTATACTCATAGAGTAAACACCCTTTCCACCGTGTTCTACCACTACAGCAACGGCAACCTGTGGATTTTCGTACGGTGCATACCCTATAAACTCAACATGATCTGAACCGGAATTCTCCGCAGTACCTGTTTTTCCTGCAATTTTCACCTTATAATTTCCAAATATTTCACTGGCTGTACCTGATGTTACAACACTTCTCATTCCCTCTTGAACAATCTTCATGTTTTCATGAGAAACACCGACCGTTTCCACAACCTCCGGTTCTTTGCTGTTGTCAACAAGAGTTTCTTTTCTTGCAAAATCCGTTACCTTGTCCACAAAATGTGTGCGTAGCCTTACACCGTCGTTTGCAATAGTTGCCGCATATGTTGCAAGCTGTATGGGAGTAAATGCGTTGTCCGACTGACCGATTGCCGCCTGGCAGGTATTTCCTCCGTACCAAACTGTACTGTCACGGCCTGCAAGTATTCCCGTAGACTCATAAACCTCTACTCCCGTATTAACACCCATACCAAACTTTTCGGCATAAATGTACATGGCGTTTATACCGAGCAGCCTGCCTACATCTGCAAAGTAATAGTTGCAGGATTTTGACAATGCCTCTCTTACAGAAAGACCCGAATGATAACCCAAACATCTTATAGGATTAGTTTTATAATAATCATACACTTGACTGCAATAGATTGATGTGTTTTCATTTATAACCCCCTCCTGCAATGCCGCTGCGGCAACACAAGGCTTAAAGGTTGAGCCGGGAGCAAAATTGCCTGTCAGGGCTCTGTCAAATAGAGGTGTGGTACTGTCCGACATCAATTCCGTATAATAATCATAGTCACTGTTGTAAAGCCCCAAATCATAGCTTGGATAGCTTGCACACGCCAAGACAGAAAAGTCGTTTATATCTATCATAACCGCCGCACCTGCAATACAGTCGCTAAATTCCTCACCCGCTGCTTTAACATATTTTTCAAGTGCCTTGTTTGTGGCATTCTGTATTTTTGTATCAAGAGTGAGATACACGGTATTGCCCGGAACCGCCTTAACAGTTTCTACCTCCTCAACAACTGTGCCGTCCGAGGTCTTTGTAACTCTTTTCTCGCCTTTGGTTCCCCTCAGATACTCCTCAAGAGCTGATTCTATTCCGTTTTTACCAACCTTGTCGTTAAGGCTGTAGCCGTCATCCTTCAGTTCAGCATACTCATCCTGTGATATTGCACCCACGGAACCGAGTAAGTGGGGTGCAAATTCACCTTCCTTATAAAATCTTACAAAGGTACTGGAACATTCCACACCGGGAAAGCCCTGGGAATTTTCCAGCACAATGGCAACCATGTCACGACTGATATCCGAAGCAAATCTGTACGGGTTTGTATTGCTGTAGCCTGTAAACTCCATATTATAGCGAACGCTGATAATGTTACGCAAATCCTCTTTTGTATACCCTTTGTCTTCTATCTCAAAATGTTCTATAAATTCAGCCATGCAGTCCTCGGCAGTTGAGTAGGGGTTCATATTAAGCATACTTTTGCTTTTTATGAAATTTACGGTTTCGTCATTTCCGTCCTCAAACTGATACACTCCGTCAGAATCTATATATACAGGCAGAGTATCTGCCCATTTTTCATGGCGAAGCTCCATAAGGTTAACCAGCCTGTGGATAATGTCGTTTTCCGTACCTGACTTCATATAAAGTTTATTAAAAATTATCATGTAGCCTGAGTCGTTTACAACAATCTCCTTTCCGTTTCTGTCGAGTATTTCACCCCGGCTTGCCTCTGTTGACATTGTATAAGAGGCAGATGACATTGCTTCCTCTATATATTCCTCGTTATCCATAACCTGCCATGAAAAGAGCCTTGCCGCAAAGGCGGCAAATATCAATATTGTAAAGACTACACAAAAGGCGGCTCTTATACCGCCATTGGTTGGTTTAAACTCTGCATCCTTCATTTATAACACATATCTCCTATCACAAGACGTCCTGCATTTTGGCACGTCTGCGGCTTGCACTTGAGCGTTGCGACTGCACAGAACGCTTTCTGCTTTTTACCTTAATCTTTTTCTTGTCCTTAATAAATGTTTTTGAAACAAGCACCGTCAGCAAATACACAAACGGAGTAACCGCCCATGTGTATACGATTCTTGGCAGATAATGCGTAACGTATCCGTTTAACGCATCGGGATATCTTCTCATTATATAGAAAACAAAAAATTTCAGTGAAACAACAGCGGCTGATGCAACTGCACTGTATATTAGCACCATGTATATATTTTCTTTTAAATATTTGCTGTTAAGATACGATTCCAAACAGCAAACAAGTACAAGTATAACAGATGTAAGCCCCACTGCACCGCCTGTCCCGATGTCTATTACAATTCCGCAGAATATGCCGAAGCCTATTGCACACTGAGGTGATTCAAAAGCCGCTATGCAAACAGCAACAGGCACAACAAGCAACGGCTTTGCCAAATAAAACTCAGGCAAAAGGTGAGGTGTGCCTTCAATCAAATATAAAACAAATATTTCCAGTACATACAATGCGTATCTATAGCCACGCCTATTGCCCATGGTTATCTCCTTCTTATTACGGCTGCCGTAAAGTATTACTTTTAGAGTATAACTCCCCGAACATACTCTACCAAGCTTTTGCAAGGGAATTATTACATATACCGCTTAATTTACAATTTTCTGCACAACACCTTACTTATCAGTATCAGTTGCTTGTGTTTTATCTGTATCCGTCTTTTCATCGGTATCGGTGCTTGTGTCGGAGTCAGTGTCCGATGCCTCTTGCACAACACCCTGCCCTTCGAACGAAGTTATTACGACAACGTCGTCAACCGATTTTAAATCCTCGTACGGTTTGATAACAGCGTACGGAGTAGTATCGTACCTGTCAAACTTCATATCTGTTACACGTCCGATAACCAGATTAGCAGGGTAGACCCCTCCTACGCCCGTTGTAAGTATAATGTCGCCCTCTTTAATGGTATTATCTGCGGAAATAACGGAAAGAACAAGCAGACCGTCATCACTATGAGCTATATTCCCCGTTGCAATGCCACTGTCCTGCGTTTTTTTATCAATGGCACCAACCTTCGCTTCGGGTGACAGCAGAGTTGTAACCCGGCTGGTGGTTACGTTCACTTCACTTATCCATCCCACCAGACCGTTGTCTGTTATAACAGGGTCATTAAGGCTTACATCGTCACGGCTTCCCTTATCAATTGTAAAGCCGTAAAAATCATCGTTCGGGTCACGTCTGATAACCGTGGCAACCGATATGTCATAACCGGGGTTATCCTCCTTTATGCCGTAATACTTTCTTAGTACCTCGTTTTCCTTTTTAATATCGTCATAATCCACAACCTGACTGATAAGCTCGTTTATCTCGCTTCTTAACTGTTCATTTTCTTCCATAAGCTCTTCTCGGCTTTTGCCTAAGCTATCGTCTACTTCGGCAGTAAGCTCAGATGCGGTCTGCTGGAATGGTGATAACACCCAGTTGTAAGCGGAAGCAAATATATTATCGCCCATAGCCGCCGTGAATAGGGCAACAACAAGCAGAACCACCACGGTTGTTCCAAGCACCTTAGTCAGATTTATATGAGATGATTTTTTCATACAACAACCTCAAGTCACATTTTACTCATATTCACCGAAATAGTTTACATCGTCATCTATCTCTAAACGCTTGCCCGTACCTGCAACAACGCAGTCAAGGGGATTTTCAGCTATATATACAGGAATATTGGTTTCCTGCGAAACAAGCTTATCAAGACCCCTAATCAATGCACCGCCGCCTGTAAGGGTAATTCCATTATCAAGAATATCCGCACAAAGCTCAGGCGGGGTATGTTCAAGTGTCATTCGTATACCGTCAATAATAGTCGCAAAACAATCTGCCAGTGCATCTCTTATCTCAGCAGGAGTAACCGTGATATCCAATGGCATACCGTCAGCCAAGCTTCGACCTCTGACCTCCATGCCCTTTTCGTCCTCGTACGGGTATGCCGAACCTATGAGAATCTTTATATCCTCAGCAGTCCTCTCGCCAACTGCAACATTGTGATATTTCTTTATATAGGCAATAATAGCTTCGTCAAATTTATCGCCTGCCACTCTTACGGAGCAAGAGTGTACAATATCTCCGTAGCTTAATACTGCTACCTCGGACGTACCTCCGCCTATATCCACCACCATTGAACCCACAGGCTGAAACACAGGCAAGCCTGCACCGAGAGCGGCAGCCATCGGTTCTTCCATAAGCTCAACGTTTCTTCCGCCTGCCTGCTCAGCAGCTTCTTCAACGGCTCTGCGTTCAACCTCTGTAACGCCTGACGGCAGAGCAATAACTATGCGGGGGTGTCTGAACAGTCCCGAACGGGTAGTTTTTTTAATAAAGGTTTCAAGCATTGTTGCAGTTGTATCAAAATCTGCAATTACACCGTCTTTCAGCGGTCTGACCGCAACTATAGAACCGGGAGTTCTTCCGAGCATTTCTTTTGCCTGTGTTCCCACAGCCAAAACATCACTGTTGCGGGTATCAACGGCAACAACAGACGGTTCACGCATAACTATACCCTTACCTTTCAAATACACAAGAGTATTTGCCGTACCCAAATCTATACCAATATCCTTAGAAAACACACACATCTTCCTTTCAGCAACAAAACACACTGTTTTTCTCAAAAATAACAACATTTTAAACTTTATATCCTCAGCGATTACATCGAACATAATCGCTTAATATCAAAAATTACATTTATGTCTTAAAAAAATTACATTTATGTATTTTATTATAAACTAAAACACTTAACAGTACAAGTGCGGTAAAGGAATTTTAAAAATTTTTTATAAAAATTTTACCGCTCTGCCCTAACGCTTTAACGCAAAAATAAAAGCTTGTAACAAAGCATAATGCCCTGACAAGCTTTTAAGTGTAACTTTGCCTATTCCGAATAATGTATAACCTGCACAGGACAGTTGTCCGCAGCCTCTTTCGCCATGGAAGCATTATTCTCAGTAGGTTCGCTGTAAACCTCTGCAAACCCGTCATCCGCAATTCTGAAAACATCGGGACAAATCTCGGTACACTGACCGCAGGCGATACAGCCATCTCTGTCAATTTTTACTTTCATAATCTGCACCTCACTGTTTTAAGTTTGTTAAAAGGAAATCTCTGTAAGAAGTTATTTCCGATAATATAGTTTGTACGTTAGTGCCCGAAATATTCAAGGCAGAAAATGCACATACGCAAAAGATTTAACCTTTTGTTAGACGTTCCCTTAAATTCAAACCTTGACATTTTCCAAAAAATCTGCTATAATATTTAGGTCGAACAGCCAAAAGAGCGTAGAATCACGATGATTCCACGCTCTTATTTTTATGTTCTTCGCAGTTTTCAGGCAGCTTTTTCTCTGATAAAGACTCCATAATACCATCTTTTCAGGAGGCATTTATGAATCAGTCAGAAACCAGTCAATTTTTAGGAACAGAAAAAATATCAAAGCTTATGCTTAAATTTTCTGTCCCCTGCGTACTCTCCCTTTTGGTGAGTGCCCTTTACAACATTGTTGACCAAATTTTTATAGGCAACAGTGAGCTTAGCACTCTCGGAAATGCAGCAACGGGTGTTGTCTTCCCGATTTTTATTATTGCACAGGCATTTGCATGGTGCTATGGTGACGGATGTGCTGCCTACCTTAACATTTGTCAAGGAAAAAAGGATACACAATCTGCACATAAGGCCATTGGTACAGGCATACTTTTTACATTGTTTTCAAGCGTTCTTCTTATGGCGATTTTCTTTCCGCTTAAAACACAGCTTTTAACCCTGTTCGGTGCATCGGAAAACAGTATCGACATGGCAGTTGAGTATTTCAACATTATTCTTGCATTTTTCCCTATATATATGCTTTCCAACATGATGAACGCTGTCATTCGTGCAGACGGAAGCCCTGAATGGTCTATGTGTTCTATGCTAATGGGTGCTGTTGTTAATATTATATTGGACCCAACTTTTATTTTTGGACTTCACTGGGGAATGACAGGTGCGGCACTTGCTACCGTTATAGGACAGTGCGTTTCCTTTATAATCAGCCTTATTTACTTCTTCCGCACAAAAACCTTTAAACTTACGAAAAAAAGCTTTGTTCCCGATTTCAAAGCATTTTCAAATGCTTTGAAGTTAGGCTCTTCTTCTTTCATTACACAAATGACCATTGTTATCATTTCACTTGTATGCAATATCATGCTTGCAAAATACGGTGCCATGTCACAGTACGGTATAGATATACCAATAGCTGTTATTGGTATTGAAAGTAAGGTTTTCACAGTTGTAATTAACTTGGTCGTAGGCATAGTGCTTGGCTGTCAGCCGATTATAGGATACAATATAGGTGCAAAAAACTACGACAGGGTTAAGAAATTATACCAGTCTGTACTAATATGTACGCTGATTATCGGTGTAGCTTCCACATTGCTTTTTGAGCTTGCACCACGTGCTGTTGTCGGTATTTTCGGAACACCTACAAATATTCCAAACCCCAATGACTATTGGATTTTTGCAGAGAAAACTTTCCGTATTTTCCTTGCACTTGTAACCTTTACCTGCGTAATTAAAATGACGTCTATTTTCTTCCAAGCAGTCGGAAAACCAGTGCAGGCTGTTGTGTCATCAATGATTCGTGATATAATCTGCTTTATTCCGTTAATTCTTATTCTTCCGCACTTCTTCGGTATTGAGGGTATATTATTTGCCGCACCGATTGCAGACCTAATCGCAATGATTGTGACCGCAATATTGACTAT
>CAMWIZ010000003.1 GCA_947174455.1 uncultured Clostridia bacterium
ATGATACGGCTCCCACCGTGATCTACACCTCTCTATTCGTCGGCTGCGTCATATGTGTATAATAGACAGACCTTGGATTGCTCGCTTAATTTTTAATTATAGTTAAACCAAGGGTTTTCTCTATAAAAAAAGTAATGACACCGCACAGAATGTCCGTGTGGTGTCATTACTTTTATTGCTTACACATCTATTGTCAATGTGCATAATTTTATAATTGCAAAGTCCTTGCATGGATTTTTGAAAAAAGCTGTCAGCTTTTTTGGTAATATAACGCCTTTAAGTGCAAAACCCTTAACTGTTATTACTTCGATGTAAAGAACGCACAGCTAAATCCGGGCATTGTGACAGTGCTTTCGTCAATTTTAATATTCTCCGTCGTTGCAAGTGCAAGCTTTGCAGCTGCAAATTCTGACGGTACGGGAACGCTGCATTCAACAGGACTTGCGTTAAATACACAGAATACTTCGTTGTCGTCCTTGTAACGAACATAGGACATGACGCCGTCCTTGCAGAAGGCGTTTACAAACTCTCCGTCATTAAAGCTGATGTTAGACCTTCTGAATTCTGCAAGCTTTGAGTGCCACTCAACAAGCTCTTTGTTCTCGTTGCCCCATGGGTATGTTGCACGGTTGAACGGATCCTTGTAACCCTCTACACCTGATTCATCACCATAATAGATGCAAGGAAATCCGGGCAAGGTAAACATAAGTCCTGCCGCAAGCTTCATGGCCTTGATTCCGTAAGCTCTCTGCTCATCGCTCATCCTTGTGTTTGCTTGGAAATATCTGTCCCTGCCGTTGAGCGGTTCACCTGCAATAAGAGTAATTGCACGCTCAGTGTCATGAGTTGAAACAAAGTTCATTAAATTTTTTATAACAGGACGTGGGTAATTCTCTAAGATACACAGTATACCCTCCATAATGTGATAAGCGTCAATTCCTTTAAGGTATTCAAGGATCGCACTGCGGAACGGGTAGTTCATAACTGTGTCGAGCTGTTCTCCGAGTAGGAAGCGTCTGCGTGAACCGTAGCTTTCCTTTGAAGATGCATCCTCCCAGACCTCACCGATAACAAGGTTTTCCTCACCCTCAGCCTTAACAGCCTTTCTGAGGTTTTCGATAAATACATCGGGAAGCTCATCTGCAACGTCTAATCTCCAACCGCTGTTTCCTGCCCGTATCCATTTGCGGATAATTCCGTTTTCACCGTTGATATATTCGTTATAATTCGGATCGTCTTCCTTTGTATTGGGAAGAGTGTCAAATCCCCACCATGAGTTGTAGCCGTACGGCCAGTTGTTAAAGTCATACCAACTGTAGTACGGTGACTCTTTGGAGTTAAATGCACCCACTGTATTGTATCTGCCTTGGCGGTTAAAGTAAATACTGTCACTGCCTGTGTGTGAGAACACACCGTCATTGATTACGTGTATGCCTCGCTTTTTAGCCTCTGAACATAACTGTTCAAAATCAGCTTGTGTACCGAGAAGCGGATCTATATTTTCATAGCTGCCCGTATCATAGCGGTGGTTTGAGTATGCCTCAAATACAGGGTTGAGGTATATGCAGGTTACACCTAACTCTTCCAAATAGTCGAGTTTTTGGGTGATGCCCTTTAAATCGCCCTCAAAAAAGTCTGTATTTGTTATGATGCCTTCATTGTTCGGACGCCATTCGGGAATTTCATTCCAAGAGTTATGGTACTGTCTGGCTTGCCTGCCCTCACGCTTGCTTTCACCTGAAAATGCAAATCTATCAGGGAAAATCTGATACATTACACCGCCGCACGGCCAGCTTGGCGTGTTAAAGCCCTTTTTGTAGCAGGTAAGCTGCCACGAGTAAATAATGTTATAGTCAACACGGGCAACACTGCCGAAATCTCTTACCAAATATCTTATGCCGTCGGCAGTATCCAAACGGAAGGTGTACCAGTACAGTCCCATTTTTGTCGGTGTAAACTCACATTCCCAAAGCTCACACTCGTCCTCTGTCTCACCGCTCCATGTCATGTTGTAATTGTCACGCTTGCTGTTGCGACCTTCATCAATTACAACGAGCAGAGCCTTGCTGCATTTCATGTACTTAGGCACTTTTATTCTCAAACGAATAGGAGTACCTTCCTCTACCGCACCTACAGGGCTGCGATAGAAAGAATCTCTCGAACAAAAAATTTGATCCATAAAAAACTTCCCCCACGCAAATAATAGAGTATTGTCGCAGATATATCAAACATCAGCAACTTTTCTCTAATTATAGTAAATAAATCAGAATTGTATTGTGGTGAAACAAGGTGCAAATTCACCTATTCTACACAAACACTAAGTAATATGATAATACGCAACTCAACTATTGTCAACACCCCGAATATGGAAAACGTTTTTTAACATTATCTTTTCCAGTATTTTCTGTCCAGGCTTCTGTATTGTACGGCCTCGCCTACATGAACTGCTTTTATAACCTCGCTGCCGTCAAGGTCGGCTATGGTTCTTGAAACCTTTAAAATTTTGCTGTATGCACGGGATGAAAGCCCCAATTTATCAAAAGCTTTCTTTAAAAGCTGTTCTGCCTTTTCGTCCATGCGACAGTACTCGTTAAGCTTACCGGACGGTATACGTGCGTTGCAGGTTATGGATAGGTCGGCATATCGCTGTGTCTGTACAGCACGTGCCTTGTTGACCCTTGTCCTAATTTCCGCCGATGCTTCAGCAGGAGTGGTGGACGAAAGCTCCTCAAATTGTACAGGGGGAACTTCAACGTGAATGTCGATTCTGTCAAGCAGCGGTCCGGATATTTTGTTTAAATACCTTGTTACGGCAGTCGGTGAACAGGTGCATTTTCGTGTCGGGTGTCCAAAATATCCGCATGGGCATGGGTTCATGGCACAAATCATGGTTACATTGCAGGGATATGTAAGCGTACCGCTTACACGGGAAATTGTAACCCTGCCGTCCTCTATCGGCTGTCGCAGAACCTCCATTGCAGAACGGGAAAATTCAGGGAGTTCGTCAAGGAACAGCACACCGTTATGAGCAAGGGATATTTCACCCGGCCGAGGAACTGCACCTCCGCCTGCCAGTCCCATGGGTGACACAGTGTGATGGGGCGAGCGAAACGGCCTGGTGGCAATAAGAGGGACTCCGGGCGGCAGCATCCCTGCTATAGAGTGAATTTTTGTCGTTTCTATGGTTTCCTCAAAGGTCATGTCGGGAAGTATAGTAGGCACTCGTTTTGCAAGCATACTTTTGCCTGAACCGGGAGGACCTACCAGTAAAATATTGTGACTGCCTGCCGCTGCTATTTCTATGGCTCGTTTTGCTTCATACTGCCCCATAACCTGAGCAAAGTCCAAAATTACGTCCTTTTCGTGCTGAACAAACGGTTGCGGCTGTGACGGCTGCATCACTTCAATGCCCGTCAGATGATTGTGAAGTTTGCAAATATCTTCAACGGCAAAGACATCTATACCCTTGATTACAGCCGCCTCCGACGCGTTCTCTTTGGGTACAAAAATCCTTTTAAATCCAAGCTTTTGGGCCTGAATAGTCATAGGAAGAATTCCGTTTACGGGTCGAACCATGCCCGAAAGGGAAAGTTCGCCAATAAACACCGCATCATCAATATTACAAGTTAGCTGTGACGACATACTCAGCAAAGCAATAAGTATTGGCAGGTCGTACAGTGGGCCTTCCTTTTTTATGTCAGCAGGGGCAAGATTTACCGTAATTCTTCCTAAGGGGTACTCAAAGCCGCAGTTTCGCATAGCGGAGCGTACACGATCCTTTGACTCCTTAACGGCGGTATCGGGCAGACCCACTATATCAAATGCAGGTATACCTGTTGCAAGGTCGGCTTCTATCATAATTTCATAGGACTCTAATCCGGTTAGCCCCATGCTATTGCAGCGTACTACCATTACTTATAACTCCTTTTATTTTGTACTGATACCAATATCCATTACATTATACAACAAACTTTTATTTTTATCTATAATTTATATAAAAAACACGTTAGATTTTTTGAGTCGGTTGTATAAAAGTAAAAAAACGAGGCAATAATTATAACATAAAGAAATTACTCTATTGACAAATCGGAAATTTGTGGTAAAATAATTCATGCCGTTGGGGAATTGTGTAACGGTAGCACGACAGACTCTGACTCTGTTTGTTGGGGTTCGAATCCCTATTCCCCAGCCAAATAAGAACGCTAATTTTGATACAAAGTTAGCGTTCTTTTCTTTTTGCTTAAAAAGCCTTTTTACATTTTTATAAAGGAAATTTATTCCGTTGCGAGAACGTTTAGCAGCGGCATTTTTGTGTTTTACGCAGGAAAGTTAGTTAAAATTCAAAAAGTAATCGTTCGAAGATAGCAAAATGGCAAAAAAAGTTCTCTGCCTCCTCCCTTAGACTTCGAGTATCGGTTCAATTACTGATAGAAAGTACTCCGTGATAGCTTCAGGAGTTTCCTTCCTGTCCCGTAAAAGCCACCAATCGACTGTTTCAACAAAGGACGAGGATATGTGGTTAACCAGATAATCCTCTGGTAACTTTGATTTTTGGAGCAGACCTGTATCCGCATACTGCGTCAAGATCAGTCTTTTCAGATCGCTTTTGAAATACCGTAGAAATATTTCGTTATTTTGTGAGGACAGCAGACCGAGAATATTACGGTCGTTTTCCTGCAAATGCCTGAGAAGATGAAGGAAAACAGAATCCTTTGCGTTTCCGCAGTAATAGTGATAATGACCGTGCGGCAATCCCATCGCCGAATCCATAATGTGTCTGAATAATTCCTCGCACAATTCTTTGAGCAGAAAATCCTTTGTTTCAAAGTGTGTATAAAAAGTCGTTCTCCCCACATCGGCTGCGTCTATTATTTCCTGTACCGAGATTTTGTTGTAGTTTTTCTCAGACAAAAGGTAAGTAAATGCTTCAAAAATAGCTTCCCTTGATTTTCTTTGCCGTCTATCCATCATGTCTCTCCCGAACAAATTTTGTAAACTGTTCCATAACAAACAACCTTTTGCATTTGCTTATTGAAATTGCCGATTGTAATTCATATAATAAAAGCAGATACAGCACAGTTTGTTCTGTAACGAATACATTATACATTGTACTGACTGCAATGTCAAGGGAGGAAATATTGGTTATGGTAAAAAAGGTAAATGACATTTTGGCGGGTATCCCCGCAACACTGGTCGGTGGCTTTTTTCTAATCCTGAGTTTCGTGTTACCGAAGGTTGACGTGATGCTCCCGGTTGACCCGGCATGGGTTACGGTAATGATCAGCGGAATTCCGCTTTTGTATCTTGCGGTACGGAGAATCCTACACAATCCCGGTATCAGCAAAATCTCCTCTGCTTTGCTGATTACGATTGCCATGATTGCGGCAATCGCTATCGGAGATCTGTTTGCTGCGGGTGAGGTCGCCTTCATTATGGCATTGGGTGCTATTCTTGAAGATATGACAACCAACCGAGCAAAGAAAGGTTTGAAAAAACTCATCAGTCTTGCTCCAACACAAGGCAGACGGATCATAAACGGAAAAGAGGAAATAATTTATGCTGAGAAAATACGAAAAGGAGATGTTCTCCGTATTCTGCCGGGAGAAACAATTCCGGTAGACGGAACGATCATAAGCGGTGAAACCGCTGTTGACCAATCAATTATGACAGGTGAATCTCTGCCCGTAGATAAAAGCATCGGTGATGATGTATTCTGCGGTACAAACAACCGCTTCGGTGCAATAGATATTCAGGCAACTAAGGTTGGAGAAGACTGCTCTCTGCAAAAACTGATCCGCATGGTGCAGGAAGCGGAGGAGAAAAAAGCACCGATGGCACGAATTGCAGACAAGGCGGCAAGCTGGCTTGTTCCGGTTGCCCTGCTGATCGCTGTTATCTCAGGGATTGCAACGCAGGACATCGTTCGTGCCGTTACTGTGCTTGTGGTGTTCTGCCCCTGTGCATTGGTGCTGGCAACACCTACTGCAATTATGGCGGCAATCGGTCAGGCGACCAAACACGGTGTCATCGTCAAATCCGGCGAGGCTCTTGAAAAGATGGGCAAAGTCGATACGATTGCCTTCGATAAAACAGGTACGCTCACCTACGGAAGATTGGAAGTTAGTGACATTATATCCTTTGACAATGCTATAGACGGGAGCACATTGCTATCCCTTGCCGCATCTGCCGAAACCAAAAGCGAGCATCCACTCGGCAAGGCAATCGTTGACTGTGCGAAAAGACGAAACATTGAACTTGCCGAATCCGATGAATTCAAAATGACAACGGGTAGAGGAATTTATGCAACGGTTTCCGGCGAAGTGCTGTACTGCGGCAACGAAAAGTTCCTTTTAGAAAACGGCGTTGTTCTTTCCGAGCGTATTCGTGAGGAACTGGAACGGCTTCGGACTCAGGGCAAAGCGTCCGTGCTGATAGCAAAAAACAGCTGCTGTATCGGCTTGCTTGCTCTTTCCGATGTGTTTCTCCCCGAAGCGGAAGGCATGGTCACAAGACTTTCCTCCATGCAGACCAAAACGGTTCTGCTGACAGGCGACAATCAAAAGACCGCCGCATATTTTGCAGATAAAGTCGGCATCGTTGAAGTTTGTGCCGAGCTTCTGCCGGAGGAAAAGTTAGCAAGCATTGCAAAGCTTCAGGTTGACGGAAAAAATGTCTGCATGATCGGAGACGGCGTCAATGATGCTCCAGCACTGAAAACGGCGAGCGTTGGCATAGCAATGGGCAGCATGGGCAGCGACATTGCGGTAGAAGCGGCGGACATTGTGCTGATGAGCGACGATATCTCCAAAATCCCGTATCTCAAACAGTTGTCAAACGCAACGGTCAACACGATTAAACTCAGCATTACGCTTTCAATGTGCATCAACTTTCTTGCAGTCGCCCTGTCTGTCTCGGGCGTGCTGAACCCCACGACCGGTGCATTGGTACACAACGCAGGTTCCTGCTTTGTTGTACTGATTGCGGCTCTGCTGTATGACAGAAAGTTTGAATAATTGAGCGATTAGTCCGTGAACAAAATATATCTGTATTGGCACTTATCTTGCTTGCGGCTTCTCGTAAACTTGAACTCAAATCCCTTAAAAAACGTGATAATTTTCAATATTTAAATATCGAAATTCCTTTTAATTTCGTCGAGTAACAGTTCCGCTATCGGTGAGAAAACCTGATATTTTTTCCAGATAAGATACATCTTTGTTTCAAGCTTCGGGGTAAGCGGTCGAAAGCACAGTTCGCTGTCGTTTCTCATATTGGCAAGTTTGTCGAAGGTCAATAGATATGCATCTCCCGCACGCACAAAAACTGTACCGTTGTAGTATAGATTTACAGTTCCGACAAAGGTAAGCTTATCCAACTTTTCACCGCACCAGCGAGGAAAGTCCGATTCAATGGACTGAGGGGAAGAAAGAAGCGGAAGTCCGATTAAATCATCCACAGCTATTGCTCCCTTTGCAGCAAGCGGGCTGTCCTTTCGCATAATTACACCCCAAGTGTCGCTGGCAGGCAGTTCGATATAATTGTACTTTTGCAGGTTTGGAGGTTCCACAATGACGGCAAAATCAAGAAAGCCTCTGTCAAGCCGTTCCGCTACCTGTGCCGTATCGCCGCTTAAAATATGGTATTTCAAAAGTGGATATTGTTCACGAAAGGATTTGACAATATCAGCAAGATACCGTATCTGATATGATTCTGCACAGCCGATGTAGACATCGCCACCGATAATTTTACCAAGCGATTTGAATTCTTCCGCCGTTTTATTTACCATGTCAAGAATATCTTCTGCACGCTTACGCAGGAGCATTCCTTCATCAGTCAAATGGAGGCTTGTGCTGCCACGCCGAAACAGCTTTTTTCCCAGCTCCCCTTCCAAATCCTTCATCTGTTTTGACAAAGTTGGCTGTGATATATGCAGCCGTTCGGCTGCTCTTGACATATTTTCCTCCCGTGCAATTTCGAGAAAATACCGTAAAATCCTTATCTCCATACAGTCCTCCTATTGGATTGTTTACTTACAGTGTACTACAAATAGATATTCTTGTAAAGAATATCACGGTATGAATTATAAGTATTAGACATATCAAAAGAGTTTGGATATAATAAAAACACAAGGAGGTATGGCAGATGCAAAAGTCAGGAAAATATGATAATCTATACCAAAATTTACTGGATGCCGGATATACCGCAGAAAAGGCGAAAGAATACGAACGCTTTGCAGGTGACGGAAACTGGAATAGACTTTTAAGGGAACTTGAAAAGCAGAAGGAACGTCTGCTTGCCTCGCTGCATGAGAGCGAAAAGCAAATCGACTGTTTAGATTTTCTTGTATATCAAATCAATAAAAAATATAAAGGGGAGTTTTGAAATGAATTTTGAAAAATTAGTGTTGACAAGTGAGTGGGATAAAACATTCCCAAAAAGTGAAAAGGTAGATCACAAAAAGGTAACATTTCACAATCGTTACGGTATTACTCTTGCAGCAGATATGTACGTTCCTAAAAAGGCAAATGGAAAACTGTCTGCAATAGCTGTTTGTGGTCCCTTCGGTGCAGTAAAGGAGCAGGCTGCCGGTTTGTATGCACAAACGATGGCAGAGCATGGGTTCCTAACTCTCGCATTTGATCCGTCCTTTACCGGCGAAAGCGGCGGTGAACACCGATACATGGCTTCCCCCGACATCAATACTGAGGATTTTCAGGCAGCGGTGGATTTCCTCTCCCTTCATGAAAATGTTGACCCGGAAAAAATCGGCATTATTGGCATCTGCGGTTGGGGAGGATTGGCACTGAACGCAGCGGCACTCGATACACGCATTAAAGCAACGGTAGCCTCTACTATGTACGATATGACTAGAGTCAATGCCAACGGCTATTTTGATGGTGAAAACACAGAGGAACAGCGTTTTGAAAAGAAAAAAGCACTTAACGCACAGCGACTTGCGGATTACAAAAGCGGTAGCTATACACTGGGCGGCGGTGTTGTCGATCCTCTGCCGGAGGATGCACCGTTCTTTGTGAAGGACTACTATGATTATTATAAAACTGACCGTGGATATCACAAGCGTTCGCTGAACTCCAACGGCGGTTGGAATGTAATCGGCTGTATGTCCTTTATGAATCAGCCGATTTTGAAGTACAGCAATGAGATTCGCAGTGCGGTTCTGATTATGCACGGAGAAAAGGCACATTCATGCTATTTCTCAAAGGATGCTTATGCAAATATGATAAAGGATAACCCTTATGCGGACAATAAAGAACTGTTCATCATTCCCGATGCTGTCCATACCGACTTATATGACGGCGGCGGAAAAGATGCAATCCCCTTTGACAAGCTGGCACAGTTTTTTGAGGAGCATTTGAAATAAGGGGGAGTTGAGTTGGTCAACTGCAAGTACAGATATATGGCTGTTTTTGTTGGCATAGTGTTTCAACTGCTGCTTTTTACAGGATGTGATTTTTCTGCTACAGAACAAGAAAGCGACATTGATATGGGTATCGAACAGGAGGAAAGTATTTCGCCGGACAGCCATGATGACGCAGAAAAAGAGGAGATTGTCATGAAAATAAAGGTAAGCTCTGAAAATACGGAAGTGGTTTTTGAACTGAACAACAGTTCTGCATCAAAATCCTTTTATGGGCAGCTACCCCTTACCGTATCCGTTGAAAACTACGGAGAAAATGAGAAAATATTTGAACTGTCACAGAAGCTGGATGTCAGCAATGTTTGGGAAGAAAGCTGTCCAGCGGGAAGTATCGCATACTTCTCTCCATGGAATAACATAGCCATGTACTACGGTGACGCACCTGAATATAGTGGCTTGTACCCTATGGGAAAGGCAGTGGTTGGGGCCGAAAAAATAGGAGAGCTTAGCGGAACAATCACGGTAACGGCGTATGCGGAAACCGAAGTATTGACAACTGCACCGTAGGCAGAACTCAACAGCGGCTGCAATATGCCAGTGCTTGGGCTTAGCCCCTACTCGTTGCTTGACGATAAATATGTGGATTCGGTGTATACGGCGATTAAGTCCGGGTATCGTCCGATTGATACGTCATATATATAACAATATAATTTTGTCATATCCCTGTTTGTGTTATCCTTATGATTGCGTGTGAAGTTGACAAAAGAGTGCGGTTTTATCTGCACCCTTTTGTCAACTTTTTGGTTTCTCACTTTTTCCTTGTCGGCTTAACATTAACGTCAGGTGCAATGCTGCCTTCTATCGTACCGTGAATACTTTCATATGTTTTAATATTTTCACGAATTAAAACAAGAACATGGCTGTTTACACTGCGTCCCTCATAATCGGCTACAAAACCAAGCTTATCAAGCATTTCCTCCTCAATTCTGATAGATACACTCTTGATAGCCATAAAATCACCCCTTAATAAATATATTGTATATTTATTTTGTGCTAAATTTCTGGTAAAATGGCTTAAATGAATATACAGTATATTCAAAACATTTTAAGGAGATTTTTATGAAAGTAGCAGTTATTGGTTCAAGAGGTCTTATAGTAGATAATTTAAAAAAATACTTGCCTGTGGGTGTGACTGAAATTGTGTCAGGTGGAGCAAGAGGTGTGGATTCCTCTGCAAGAGAATATGCAATATCGCACGGCATTAAACTAACGGAATTTATACCTGAGTATCACAAGTTTGGCAGAATTGCACCGTTAAGACGCAACTCCACTATTATTGAATATTCTGATTTGATAATTGCATTTTGGGATGGGCAATCTCGTGGTACCAAATATGTCATTGATAACTGTAAAAAGTGCGGCAAACCTATTCTTGTTTTTAGACCCATTGTCGATAGTATGGAATATGAACAACTTCATTAAAAATATTTGCTATTTTTTTAATTCCGAGGCAATATGTATACCGCAAAATTCTTTGCTGTTGACTTTTAGTTCTTGCTGTGATATAATTCCAATGTTCATCGGAGGATGTTGTAAACCGTAGTTACAATGCCTGATAAGATGTCGTGCAGAACGTTTGTCAGAGGACAGCCACAACGTATATAGTGGTGTCAGATAAGACAGACTTGTTTTGTACGGACGGTCTTATTCGGCTTTTTTTGACTGCCATGCTGATTTACTGTAAATAGGATATTTATATAAAGCCCTATACAAGTACAAGGTTATCGGTTTACATAGATTTATGCGGGGGGTAATTATGGACATTCGGCTTTCAGATCACTTTAACTACAGCAAGCTGCTGAGGTATTCCCTTCCGTCAATTATTATGCTGGTATTTACCTCGGTATATGGTGTGGTTGACGGGTATTTTGTGTCAAATTACGCAGGAATACCTGAGTTCAAGGCGGTTAATTTTATTATGCCGTTCCTTATGTTGCTCGGTTCAGCCGGTTTTATGTTTGGAACAGGCGGCGGTGCTATTATTTCAAAAACAATCGGAGAGGGAAAAACAAAAAAAGCAAATAAGCTATTTTCACTCATTGTCTATACATCTGTCATATGCGGAGTATTGCTTGCGGTTTTGGGTCTTATTCTCCTTCACCCCATTGCTGAAATTCTCGGTGCAAAAGGTAGGTTGTTGGAGGACTGTGTTACATACGGACGTATTATTCTGTTGGCATTGCCTGCGTTTATTCTTCAATATGAATTTCAATGTCTGTTCGCAACGGCAGAAAAACCAAAGCTTGGACTTTATGTGACGATTGCTGCCGGAGTAACAAATATTGTATTGGACGCCCTGTTTGTCGCTGTGTTTTCTTGGGGGCTTAAGGGTGCGGCGGCAGCAACTGCACTGAGCCAATGTGTCGGCGGCATTGTGCCGATTATTTATTTTGCATTTCCGAGAGGCTGCCTTTTACAACTGGGCAAAACTAAGCTTGATATAAAGGCTTTGTCAAAGACCTGTGTCAACGGTTCTTCTGAATTGATGAGTAATATATCAATGTCCATTGTAAGTATGATGTATAATTTGCAGCTAATGAAATATTTAGGTGATGACGGGGTTGCCGCTTACGGTGTTTTGATGTATGTGAGCCTTGTGTTCCAAGCGGTGTTTATCGGTTATTCAGTAGGCACTGCACCGATTATCGGGTATAATTACGGTGCAAATAATCGAAATGAGCTTAGAGGTTTGTTGAAAAAGAGTCTGTCCATTATAGTAGTGTTTGCAGTGTTAATGTTTTCTGCCGCATTTTTGATGTCAAAGACGGTTTCCTATATTTTTGTGGGGGATGACGAAAATCTGATGACGTTAACTGTGCGTGCGTTTTCCATTTTTTCTTTCTCATTTTTGTTTTCTGGGTTTGCAATATTCGGCTCATCTTTCTTTACCGCACTTAATGACGGACTTACTTCTGCAGCAATATCCTTTTTAAGGACACTGGTATTTCAAGTTGCGGCTGTTTTGATACTCCCTTTACTATGGAAAGCAGACGGTATATGGCTTTCCGTAGTTTTGGCTGAGGTAATGGCAGTAATGGTTACAGCAATGTTTTTGAAGATAAATAGAAAGAAATATTTATAGCATTACTGTTCTGCGTGAAAAATACCAGTAGTTAAGAAAAGGCGGATTTTCAGTGATATTAATTAAGTAACGGAACTCGGAGTACTAATGTATACCGAGTTCCGTTTATTTTTGAGTAAGTCAATTAGCAGAGAACCACTGTTGTTTTGGTTTCACAATCAATGCAGAAATGAGGAAAACCTGCTGTCAAGCGGTTCTTCCATCAATAACTAACGGGTATAGCCAAAACGTAAAACCTTAGTTGTCATCATACCGTGGATTTTAATACAGTAGCTATAACGTCACCCAGCAGCTCCCCTGTGTACTGTGCCTCTGTCAATGTGTTTGCGTCACTTCCCACCTCTATTAAAAGAGATGTTGTGCCGAGATTCATATTGTACATGAAGTTTCCGAAATACAACGGACGTGTCATACCGGGGTATTTGTTTTCCGCTGTGTTTTGCAGTTTTAGGCCAAGTCTTAAATTATCCTCCCAGTTTGGAAAATCATAATATCCGTAGTTTTCATTCCCGCACATTATCATTATCTGTGCAGCCTTTTTTCCATTGTATACAAAGGTGGGTTTGTATTTTTCCCCCTCGTCTGTTGTAATGCTGTCACGGTGAATGTCCAGTACAAGCTTTATGGTCGGGTATTTCTTTAAATATTCGTTGATGGAATCTGCACAGTTGTCGTATGCACCGTAATACTGTGGATCATCATGATGCTCTGTACAGTGTGCTACACCTATTCCGCTTTGCTGCAATTTCTTTTCAATAGCATTGCCTACGCTTATGACATTGTAGCTGTCATCCGTGTCACGGGGGTAAAAGCTTTCATAGTAATAACCCAAATCCTCCTCCATGTACGATTCCGTAGCATGAGTATGTACGATAAGAACTTGGGGTTCTGTTGTGTTTTCAAGAGTGTACGGCAGCTTTGCGGAAATGTAGGTTTTAATATCTATGCTCAAATCAGTCGAATTTTTTACAAAGAAGTTATCAAAGCTCATATTTGACTCTCTGTATAAGCTTTCAGTTACAAGAAAAGACTGCTCTAAGGTATGGTCTACATCTGTAGTTCTGTCCTTAACTGCCAGGTCTGTGTCGTCAGGCAGGTCGTTTTCCTTTAGCAGAAAGTCTGTTGTTATGCTAAGGTCAGATATTTTTGCATCTGTCCCGTTTGTGGTGTTTTTTGTGCTGTTATTAAAGAGTGTTTGTGCCTGCTCCATTGTGTCAGGCATGGTTAATCCCACTGCCGCAAGCTGTACATCCTGGGTGTGTATGTTATTCATGAACCTTGCACTCACACAGACCGTTCCGAACACAGACATAACAGCGGCGACGCTCATAACTATAGTTTTACTTATCCGTTCACTTATTTTCATGACAACACTCCTTTTCTTTATGGGCGGCACGTTGCAGCAGTTGCTGAAATCACACCGCAAATATTCTTCTCATATAAATCGGTAGGGTCATTTCGGGTTATAGTTTTTTCGCTTGTATAATAC
>CAMWIZ010000004.1 GCA_947174455.1 uncultured Clostridia bacterium
CGGCTATACTATGCAGGATTTGGAGGAGCAGTATGTTTGCCCTCGCTGTAAAGACAGGGGATATATTGACGGCAAAATGTGCAAGTGTATGAAAATTTTGCTGCGTGATATAGCATTTGAACAGCTTAACTCGCTTTCGCCGCTGTCACTTTGCAGTTTTAGCACCTTTAATATAGACTATTACTCAGATAAACCCGATGTTAACGGCAATGTTCCCCGAATACGTATGGATAAGCTTTTCCATTACTGTCAAAGATATGCCGAAAATTTTACCGGTGACGGCAAGTCAATCCTCATGGAGGGCGGTACGGGACTTGGTAAAACACATCTCTCTTTGGCTATTGCAGGGCGTGTTATTGAAAGAGGATTTGGCGTCATTTACTGTTCTGCACCCAAAATCCTGCATGTTTTGGAGAGAGAGCACTTTTCAAGAAACTTGGAAACTCACACACTTGACCACTTGGAAGGGTGTGACCTATTGATAATTGACGACTTAGGAACGGAATTTGTAACGCAATTTACTGTGTCAAGTGTGTACAATCTTATAAATACACGTTTGTCGCAGAGTAAGCCGACTATAGTCAACACAAACCTTTCTCTCGGAGAATTGAAGAAAATTTACAGCGAACGTTTTGTGTCACGAATGGTCGGTGATAATATATACCTTGAATTTATAGGTGAGGACGTAAGAATTGTGAAGAAACGCAGAGAACAGTTGTGATGGGTAATATAAATTGCAATAAGACAAAAAGGGGCAATTATTATAGAGTCTTGCTTTAGGTGCCCCGTACATAATAAATACAGGATGTGTCAATTATGTTTGTTTCCAAGGAAGAATGTTTGATTGAGGTCTTAAAAAAATCCGATATTCCTATTGTAATGTATGGTATGGGTAACGGTGCAGATAAAATTCTCGACCTTTGTGAAAAAAATAATATAAAAATATCGGATATCTTTGCAAGCGATGAGTTTGTAAGAGGACATAGCTTTCGGGGATATAAGGTTAAGCGATACAGCGAGATTTGTCAGCAGTACGACAAGGCGGTTGTACTGTTGGCTTTTGCCGTATTTAAGGACGACTTAATGGCTAAGGTTGAAGCAATAGCGGAGAGATTTACCTTGCTTGTACCCGATATCCCTCTGTTTGGCAGCGGACTTTTTGATTATGATTTTTTGACGGCAAATATGGATAATATCATTAAGGCGTACAATCTTTTTGCTGATGATGTATCAAAAAAAGTGTTTACCGATGTCATCAACTTCCGACTGACGGGCAGACCCGAAATTCTCAGACGGTGTGAAACCGATAGGGCTGAGGTTTTTCAAAACATCATAAAGCTTTCACCTACAGAGCATTATGTAGATTTGGGTGCATATGACGGTGATACTATCGCTGAGTTTTTGGAAAATACAGGTGGTATGTACGGAAGTATAACGGCATTTGAACCCGACAAAAAGAATATGAAAAAACTTGAAAAAAGGTATTCAAATAAAGAGAATTGCAGTCTTCTGCCGTATGCGTCATGGTCAGAGGATTGTACTCTGCTTTTTAGCGCTACAGGCGGCAGAATGTCCTGTCTTGATAACAGTGGAAAAGAAGTTGAGGCAAGAGCTGTTGACAGCGTATGCGAAAATATCACCTACTTAAAAATGGACGTTGAGGGTGCGGAGTATGAAACTTTGCTCGGCTGCAAAAAGATTCTGAATCGTTGTAAACCTAAGCTTGCAGTGTCGGCATATCATCGGGTGGGGGATATCTTTACTTTACCGATTTTTATTGATGAGTTTACGCACGGAGAGTGTAAAATATATTTAAGGCACCATACATACCTGCCGTCATGGGAAACGAATCTGTATGTGACCTTTTAAAATTGTGCAAAGTCTTTTTCTTGTTTTTTTAATCGGGAGATTAAAAGGTCGGAGTCTTTTATGGGATTGTAAGGGCGGTACTTAACGTAAACTGTTATTGGTAGTAAAGTGCAATTATTTCTTCATAGGTGTTGCCCTGCTCAGCCATTTGATGTGCGGCAGCCGGGGTGAGGTACTGTGTTGTTTCGTTTTTCATTACATCAAAACGAAATTCCCCCAGTGAGTACAGCAAGGTAAAGCGATTATGTGGGAGTCCGAAGGCTTGTACTATGCTGCTTCCGTCAACGGCTTCACCGCCGATTATTACAGTATCTACGTTTCCGTTTCTTGTGTAAGTGGTTTCACCGATAAGCTGCTGTGGTGGAATGTCGGTATCTATGTTACCGTTTAGGTCTCGGATTTTTTCTATAAAGCTCTTTTCGTCAAAGGTTATCTCAGTTATGTAGTCCGATGACAGAGTACTATAGGGGTCAGCAACAAGGGGGCTGTCGTTTGTGTTGTCAATGTTGTTAAGGTTTGGAATATTCATATCTAAAGGCACATTGTCACGAATGATTATTTCGTTGTACACATTGTCAATATACGACCGCAGGGTAGTAAGCTTGCTGCCAAATTTCTCTTTCAAATTGTTTTCACTTAGGTACTGGGATGTGTCGGAGGTATTGATTGTCAAAGAATTATCGGCGGAGCCTGTACATATTTGTGTGTGATAAACAACGGCCAAAGCCTTAACCTCATTTTCTAAGAAATCATCGGAAACAACTGCACCTACAAGAGAATAAAGAAGCTGTTTCGAGGAAAGTTTAACGGTTGAATTTACCGAAGTGTCAGTAAACTCAATATTATCTTCAAGAGTATATTCACCCTCAGTAGTATCAAGCACGAGCGATGTTTGCACTGTTTCCTCTTTTGAGGTGATGTCTGCTATTATGGTGCCTGCGTTGGCGAAAATCGGGACAGCCGCCATTAGACTTATAAAAACTATCATCAGCGTTATTTTGCCTTTCATATTTGAACAACTCCTCGGATTTTAGATTTTTCTGTGAATCAGTTTCTCTGCCTTAGCTTGTATGACTAAAATATCTATTGACATAAAGCTGAATTTGTTATAATATTGTACTTGTTGGATTGTGACTTTTGCGTTTGATTTATTATATTACACTTATGCGAATATATTACAGAGGAATGTGTCGAATAGAAATATTCCTCCTGCAGTCCATGCTCTTCGGCTGGTCTGAGCATAACTACCTTGAAAGGATTTGAAAGCTTATGAAAATAAAGGCAGGTTGGGTTGCGTTCGTTCCGATAATGGTTGGAACGCTGTTTTTACATTTGTATTATACTTTTTTTGTTGGCGGTGAGGAGATAGCTCAGAAACTGTACGGTGACTACTATCTTTTGCTTAACGGAAGAACCGAACCTGAAATGATTGTTATGCTTGCGGGTGTTCTGTTTGTCATAACGCTGATAATGTTTCTATGTGACCGAAAAACTGCTCCGGTTTGTGATTTTTCGTTTAGTCCGTTGAGTGGTATTACGTTGGCACTGGGAGGACTGGTGCTTGGTGTTAACAGCTCGGTTTCTTTGGTTGACGCTTTTTCAAACGGTGCAGTGTACAGTGCTGCTGCGATGATGGATTTGCTTGCTGTGCTGACGGCACTCTTGTTTGCAATGGTTGGTATGGGTATGCTTATCGGCTACAATATGGCGAAGCACGTCCGCTTGGTTATGATTTTGCCAACGCTGTGGGGCGTGATTCAACTGCTCAATGCCTTTATTTCTCACCGTAAGGAAACACCGTCTTTTGCTTTCTTTGATGTTTTTGTATGGGTATTCCTTACATTGTTTATATTCAATTTTTCCATGGTTTTGTGTGGGATAAATATAAAAAATCCCGTTAAATCATCCTTTTTATACGGATTTATGACAGTGCTTTTCGGTACAGTATACACACTTACCGGTGTACATCAGTCTATGGCAGATGTGGGACACTTTGATTTTATGTTGTTGATACCGCAGCTTACCGTTGCGGCACTGTCTTTATTTACACTTTGCTTTATGTTCAGTTTGTCAGGAAAGATGACTACTAAGAGCAAGGCTTTTGCAGATGCTGACATAGATGAGGATGATGACGGTAACTGGAAAATGGTAGAGGAAGAGGAGGATGTACCCGAGGCTGCATTCGGTGTGGGAAGCACAAAGTATGTAACTGAGGAGTTCGAGAAAATACGTCTGGAAAAAGCCGCTCAAAAGGCTAAGGAAAGAACAGGTTCTATACCGATAGTTTCCGCTGAAACAACAAAGTATGAGCATGAGGAGGAAGCGGAAGAACCCTTATCAACACTTGACAGAATAGATCAGTTGATTATGGAACTTTCGGAGGACGACCACGGCAAAAAGTAAGGAAAGTGTAAGGATATGATAAGGAAATTTTTGGTAACCGCGATTGCTGTTTTAGTGGTTGCTTTGCTATATATCTACTTTAGTTCCTCGCTTACGTCATTTGGCAATATAAGTTATATGTGTACATCACCTAAAACGAATGTGTCCACAATTTCATTTTATGCTGAAGAAGGAGACAGACTTAAATTTTCTTTTGAGTCAGATATAGAAAATGGTGATTTGGAAATAACACTACGTGATTCCAACGGCAATGATATGTACACCTTGGATGATGCCAAAGAATTGGTAACATATTTTACTTTGGATAAAACAGACACATACGAATTGTCAGCGGAATACAACGACTTTGTCGGAAAATTTAAGGTGAATGTAAAAAAAGCAGATTAACATGGTAATGTAAATGCATAGACAGATAAAAACAGCAAAGGCAGTTTGTAACTGTAGGGAGAAAAAGTTTTTTCTGAAAGTAAAATTTGCCGTTGACAGATTTTAATTTATGTGATAATATTTAGAGCAAGCGAATAACAATATAATCGTTGATAAGGACGGCGAACGGCAAATTGCCCGCTACAGAGAGTACATGACATCGGCTGAAATCGTGTACGGAAAGCAGTCGCTCGCACACCACCTTTGAGAGTTCGCCGAAATAAGGCGAAACGGTTCAGCACCGTTATAGGCTGTCAATGAGGATACCGTATGCAGCTTGGCATATTTGGTGTTGAAATTGGGTGGAACCACGAGTAAGTAATTTACTGCGTCCCTTTTTGAGAGGGACGCAGTTTTTGTTTTTTATGTAATTTATTTTAATTAGATAAACGTAAAGGAGAGATATAAAATGATTAGTGTAGAGTTAAAGGGTGGAGTTGTTAATCAGTATGAAGAAAACATTACACCGGCAGAGATTGCAAAGTCTATAAGCATGGGACTTTACAAGTCTGCCTGTGTATGTAAGATTGACTCAGTTGTTTGCGATTTGAGAACTCCGCTTGTTAAAGATTGTAAGCTTGAAATTTTAACGTTTGACGACGAGGACGGCAGAAAAGCATTTTGGCACACCGCTTCCCATGTTTTGGCACAGGCTGTTAAGCGCTTGTATCCTAATGCCCACTTTGCAATAGGACCTGCTGTTGACAATGGGTTTTATTATGATTTCGATGTTGAAAATCCGTTCTCACCTGAGGATCTGGAGAAAATCACAAAGGAAATGAAGGCTATTGTTAAAAGCGGTTTGGAGCTTGAACGTTTTGAGCTTCCTCCACAGGAGGCGATGGAGCTTCTTGAAAATATGGGCGAGCCGTACAAGGTTGAGCTTGCAAAGGAGCATGCAGATAAGGGTGAGCATATCACATTCTATAAACAGGGTGAGTTCACAGACCTGTGTGCAGGGCCGCATTTGATGAGTGTTGCACCAATCAAGGCGATTAAACTAACAGCCTGCACAGGTGCATACTGGAGAGGCGACGCAAGCAAGGCCCAGCTTTGCAGAGTTTACGGCACTGCCTTTCCCAAGGCATCTCAGCTTGAGGAGCATCTTGAAAAGCTGGAAGAGGCAAAGAAAAGGGATCATAACAAGCTTGGCAGAGAACTGGAGCTTTTTACAACCTCCGACCTGATAGGTCAGGGACTTCCGATTTTGCTTCCAAAGGGAGCAAGAGTTATTCAGCTTTTACAGCGTTTTGTTGAGGATGAGGAGCAGAAGCGTGGCTGGCTGCTTACAAAAACTCCGTTTATGGCGAAGAGCGATTTGTATAAGGTTTCAGGTCACTGGGATCACTATAAAGACGGTATGTTTGTTCTTGGCGACGAAGATAAGGATAAGGAGGTTTTCGCACTCCGTCCAATGACTTGTCCGTTCCAGTATCAGGCTTATCTGAACAGACAGCGTTCCTATAGGGATTTGCCGCTCAGGTACAACGAAACCTCTACTCTTTTCAGAAATGAGGCAAGCGGAGAGATGCACGGTCTTATCCGTGTTCGTCAGTTTACTATTTCAGAGGGTCACTTGATGTGTACTCCGGAACAGCTTGAGCAGGAGTTTAAAAACTGCTTGGAGCTTGCTATCTATATGCTTGACACATTGGGTCTTCTGGAGGATGTTTCCTACCGTTTCTCACAGTGGGATCCCGACGATAATGGTAAGTACATCGGTACGGCTGAGCAGTGGGACGAGGCACAGAGTGCTATGAAGAAGATTCTTGACCATCTTGAAATTCCGTACAAAGTAGGTATAGGTGAGGCTGCTTTCTACGGTCCAAAGCTTGACATACAGATAAAGAATGTTCACGGCAAGGAAGATACGCTGATTACTATTCAGATTGACCAGATGCTCGCCGAAAAATTTGGCATGGAGTATGTGGATAAGGACGGAAGTAAGAAAAATCCGTACATCATTCACAGAACATCAATAGGCTGTTATGAAAGAACACTTGCACTTCTTATTGAAAAGTATGCAGGAGCGTTCCCAATGTGGCTTGCACCTGTACAGGTGAAGCTTTTGCCTATTGCAGACCGTCATCTTGACTATATTTACGAAGTTAAGGCTAAGCTTGAGGCTAAGGGTATACGCTGTGAAGTGGACGACAGAAGCGAAAAAATCGGTTACAAGATTCGTGAGGCACAGCTTGAAAAAGTACCTTATATGCTGCTTTGCGGTGATAAGGATATAGAAGCACAGGTAGTTTCGGTTCGTTCAAGGAAGAACGGTGACTTGGGTGCAATGACAGTTGAGCAGTACCTTGATATTGTAACAGAGGAAATTGAAACAAAGGCAAAATAATTATCAGTAACAAATAAAAATAGATAATTTGCTTAAATATAAACATCGGTTTGACGGAACATATCTGTCAGACCGATGTTATTTTTTATTATAAATTTTCTGTCATAGCAGTTACTGCCAAACACAGTTTTTCCAAGCAGTAATTTGTGCAGGCTTTGCGAATTTCATCTCTTGAAAGAGTTAGGGTAGGATTGAAATTAACCTTTTCTGAGTATAAAATCTGACTTCTGTTAACTATTGCAATATAAACAGTGCCGACAGGATTTTCATCAGTCCCGCCTGTAGGGCCCGCAACTCCTGTTGTGCTTACCGCAATATCAGAGTGGGAAAGCTTTAGTACACCCGTCGCCATTTCCTCGGCAGTTTGCAGACTAAGTTCGGTGTAAGTATCAAGTGTTTCCTGCCGTACACATAAAACTTCATGTTTAATGCGGTTTGAGTATGAACATACACCACACTCGAAAACTGAGCTTGAACCTGAAATTTCAGTTATTGCGGCAGCTATAAGTCCGCCGGTGCAGCTTTCCGCACAGGATACATGAAGTCCCGATGAACTAAGCAAGGAGACAAGTTTTGCCTGTGATGAAGTGGTTTCATTAAATAAAGTATTAGTTGGGTGCATTGTAATCTACCTCTTTTAGTGTTATTTTTAGATGAATCAGAAATGTTTCGTAATTCAAGACTGCATATGATAAATACATCTATATGATACTACCTGCTTTTTGTAAAATCAAGAGATAACAACCATGACAGTTTCTATAAAGCAAAACCCGCACAAACACTGAGCAAACAGCATTTATGCGGGTTCTGTGAATTGAACAGATAGATTATAAAAAGTAGAAAGCTTAGTTAGAGTGTATCGACCTTAGTGTCAGTACTGTTCGTCGTCCTGCAAGGCAAGTGTGCCTTCTTCGCCTGTACGAACCTTCACAACATTTTCTACGTCATATACGAATATCTTACCATCACCTATATGACCTGTGTACAAAACCTTCTTTGCCGTTTCTACAACGGTCTTTACAGGAATTGTGCTGACAACTATTTCAACCTGTACACGTGGATGAAGTGTAATTTCCTGTACAGCACCACGATAATACTCAGGCTTACCTTTCTGTACACCGCAGCCAAGTACGTTTGTTACGGTCATACCTGTGATGCCGATTTCCAGCATTGCTTCCTTGAGAAGCTCAAAACGCTCCTGTTTAACAAGAATTTCAATTTTTGTCATCTTTACATCAGAAGCAATTGGATTCTTTGGTGTTTTAATCTGTACCGGAACTGCATCATCAACATCAACCTTGCCCACAATCGCCTTGTCATTTGTGGATGGTGCGGACATATGTGCAAAGATGGGCTGGAAGTCTGCGTATGAGCTTACAAGACCATGCTCAGGGAGATCCAAACCGCTGAGTTCCTCTTCTCTTGTAACTCTCAGACCCATTGTCTTTTTAATGACAAAGAACGTAATTGTAATTGTGACTGCACCCCATGCCATGGTTGAAAATGCACCGAGGAATTGGATTCCAAGGAAGTAGCCTCTGGTCATATCATTTGCTGCAAGCCAGTCATTGCTTGCAAATACACCTGTTAGAATTGTGCCGAGAAAACCGTTGCAGAAGTGAACGCCGACAGCACCTACAGGATCATCTACCTTGAGTACCTTTTCAACAAACTCAATGCCGAACACTACTGCAAATGCAGAGAATATACCGATTACAGCCGCTGCCCATGGGTTTACTGCGTCACAGCCTGCCGTAACAGCTACCAAGCCTGCCAATGAACCGTTAAGTGTCATGGAAACATCAGGCTTTTTGTATCTAATCCATGTGATAATCATTGTTCCAAGTGTTGCAACTGCGGCAGCAAGGTTTGTATTAAAGAATACTATACCTGCAAGCTCTGCACCGCCGTTTGTCATGGATACAGTAGAACCGCCGTTGAATCCAAACCAGCAGAACCAAAGAATAAACACACCGAGTGCACCGAGCGGAATGTTGTGACCGGGAATAGCCTTTGGCTTGCCGTCCTTACCGTACTTGCCGATACGGGGACCGAGGAACGCCGCACCAATCAATGCACAAACACCGCCCAGCATATGTACTGCCGTTGAGCCTGCAAAGTCATGGAAGCCGAGCTGTGACAGCCAGCCGCCGCCCCAAATCCAGTGACCCGAAACAGGGTAGATAATCAAACTGATTACCGCACTGTAAACGCAGTATGAACTGAATTTTGTTCTTTCTGCCATAGCACCGGAAACTATTGTTGCTGCCGTTGCACAGAAAACTGTCTGAAAAATAAAGTAAGCAAAAAAGCTGACTCCTTCCGGTAGAACTGCTGTGTAGTCCCCCTGTGTGAATAAATCAATACCGCCGAAAATGGCTGATTGTGTGCCGAACATAATACCAAAGCCCACAAACCAATAAAGCGGTGTACCTATGGAGAAGTCCATTAGGTTTTTCATGATGATGTTGCCTGCATTCTTAGAACGTGTGAAGCCTGCTTCAACCGCAGCGAATCCGGCTTGCATAAAAAATACCAATGCTGCAGCGATTAAAACCCACATAGTGTTTACGTCCGAAAACAGTACAGTGATGTTTGAATCTGACATCGAAATCCCTTCTTTTCTTAATATAAGTTTATGTTATACTGCACGCTTGTACGTTTGTGCGTACTCACCGTCAGCTACAACCGAAATTTGTTAAATCCCTTCTTTGATTTCCCATAGATAAAACGGAAAAAATAAAGTGGCTGCGGGTAGAGCTTTTTAAGCTGCATGACACCGTTGCCACTTTACATTTTTATGTGTATATTCCGTTTTTATGAAATGAAGGAAAAAGAAAGCTTGTTGATAAAAGCTGAGCGTTACTTTTTACAGTGACACTGCTTGTAAAATAAAAATAACGAAACGATAATGTGCGGGTCAACCCCTCGACATCATTGCCGTTTCGCTACTGTTGGTATTATAGTCCAATATTCGAGCTTTGTCAACCCCTTTTTTTAAAATTTTCAATCCTGTTTCTATCGACTTGACAAAATGCGATAAAAGTTATAGAATAGATAACGTATTGTAATGATGAGCAAAGGCGTTCGTCGTGAATGGGGTGAGTGCCTCATTTTGCACGATGAATGCCTATTTTTTTGTTTGTTTTGCCCGTAATTTCTAACTTAACAATTTGTATCCTGTATACGACGGGCTTTGTTGTTTGCCATTGTTGGAATTATGTTGATAAAAATATGTTTATTGCGGATTAAAAAACTCAGTGTAAGAGCAGCGAAAAAGTTGTGTGCCTTACAAAACATTGTGAATGATTAAGTGCTGCCAAGAGTAAGAGAGGGTGTTAATGTGTATTCCTACGAGGAGCTTATGTCCTTTATAGAGGAAGAAGACGTGAAGTTTATTAAGCTTACCTTTGTTGATATTAAGGGCAAACCGAAGAATATTTCGATTATGCCCGGTGAATTGAAACGAGCATTTACGCATGGCATTTCATTTGATGCTTCTGCCGTAGAGGGTTTTGGCGATGTGGTTAACTCCGATTTGTTTTTGCGTCCCGTACCGTCAAGTATGGAAATTTTACCGTGGCGGCCGTCACAGGGCAGGGTTGTGAGAATGTTCTGTGATATATACGACGCAGATGGAAAACGGTTTGAGTACGACAGCAGATATATATTAAGCAGGGCGGTTAAAACTGCAAAGGAAAAGGGGCTTACCTGTTACTTTGGTACAGAGTTTGAGTTTTATCTGTTTCACCGTGATGAGAACGGAAACCCCACAAAAATACCGTTTGATACTGCCGGATATCTTGACGTTGCACCTGAGGACAGGGGGGAAAACGTAAGACGGGAGATTTGCTTTACACTTCTTAACATGGACATCGAACCTGAATCCTCCCACCACGAGGAGGGGCCCAGCCAGCATGAGATTGATTTTAAATACAGCAATGCAATGTCTGCCGCAGACAATGCGGTTACGTTTAAAACCGTTGTAAGCTCTATGGCGAACGCAAGTGGACTGTATGCGGATTTCTCGCCTAAACCACTTTCGAATGAGAGCGGGAACGGCTTGCATATAAATATGTCGGTAAAGAGTTCTGACGGCGGTGACTATTCTGAAAGCTATATGGCAGGTCTTATGGCTCATATTAAGGAGATTACAGCGTTTCTGAATTCAACCGAGGAGTCGTACAGACGGCTTGGCGAGAAAAAGGCACCAAAATACATAACTTGGTCACACCAGAACCGCTCACAGCTTATCAGAATACCTGCGGCTCAGGGTGAGTATTCACGAATGGAGCTTCGTTCACCCGATCCAATGGCGAATCCGTACATAGCTTTTGCACTTATTATCTATGCGGGGCTTGACGGAATAAAGAAAAACATGAAGCTTCCGGAACCTGTTAATGTTAATTTGTTTAAAGCTGACAACAGTATCGTCGGAAAGTTGGAAAAGCTTCCGACAAGCTATGATGAAGCCCGCAGAATTGCATATGAAAGTGAGTTTGTACGTTCTGTTCTTCCGGGCGGATTTATCGGTGCAGACAACTAAGCGGCAAAGAGGTGTGTAGAGGTGTCAGGGCATAGGGGTTCACAAAGTGTTTTGATAGTTTCCTTTTCGGAAAGGCCTGTCGAAGCTATTTCGAGTATACTTCCTCACAGTGATTTCCACCCTGTTTACACGGCTTTGAGTGCGGCGGAAGCAAGGAGAAAGCTTCTTGACGGAGGTATTGATATAGTAATCATAAATGCACCGCTTACCGACGAGTTCGGTACGCAGCTTGCGGTTGACACTGTAACAACAAGCCACGCAGGGGTTCTGCTGCTTGTTAAGGCGGACGTTTATGAGGAGGTTTCCTATAAAATGGAGCAATACGGCGTTCTTACGCTCACAAAGTCGTTAGACAGGCAGACATTGTTTCAAACAATCAAGCTGCTGACTGCCACAGCGTATAAGATGAAGCGGTTGGAGGAGAGTACAGTGACACTCGAACAGAAGCTGAGGGATATGAAGCTTATTAACAAGGCAAAGGTGCTGCTTATTGAGTGCCTGAAAATGGGTGAAGAGGAAGCACATAAGTATATAGAAAGAGAAGCAATGGACAACTGTGTAAAAAAGTCAGAAATTGCAAGACAGATTATAGAAAAATATGAAGCATGAGGAGAAGAACGGATATGACAAAGTATATTTTTGTAACCGGCGGCGTTGTATCGGGACTTGGAAAGGGAATTACAGCCGCATCGCTTGGCAGACTGCTCAAGGCAAGGGGCCTAAAGGTAGCAGCACAAAAGCTTGACCCTTACATTAACGTTGACCCCGGTACAATGAGCCCGTACCAACACGGCGAGGTTTATGTCACCGAGGACGGTGCGGAAACTGAC
Organism: uncultured Clostridia bacterium; assembly: GCA_947174455.1. Taxonomy (GTDB): domain Bacteria; phylum Bacillota; class Clostridia; order Oscillospirales; family Acutalibacteraceae; genus RUG592. The sequence goes on from CAMWIZ010000004.1 coordinate 12,425, forward strand.
CTTGACTTGGGACATTACGAGCGTTTTATTGATGAGGACTTGAATAAATATTCCAATTTAACAACCGGTAAGGTTTACTGGAATGTTCTCAACAAAGAAAGACGTGGCGAGTACTTGGGCGAAACGGTACAGGTTATTCCGCACATAACGAATGAAATTAAGAACTTTATATACAGTGTCGGCAAAAAGAGTAATGCAGACGTTGTAATAACGGAAATTGGCGGTACTACAGGAGATATTGAAAGTCAGCCGTTTTTGGAGGCCATCAGACAAGTGGGTTTGGAGGTAGGAGCGGAAAATTCCTTTTACATTCATGTAACGCTTGTTCCGTTTCTGCGTGGATCAGATGAGCATAAAACAAAGCCAACGCAGCACTCCGTTAAGGAGCTAAGGGGTATGGGCATTATGCCCAATATGATTGTACTGCGTTGCGATGAACCGCTTGAGGAAAACATTTTCCGTAAGATAGCCCTTTTCTGTAACGTGAAGCCCGACTGTGTAATACAGAATATGACTATTCCTGTGCTGTACGAAGCACCGATTATGCTTGAAAAGGCTAATTTTTCCGATGTTGTATGCCGTGAACTGAAGCTTAACGTAGGCAAGCCGGACCTTACTGATTGGAACGCTATGCTTGACAGCATCAGAGGACGCAACAAGAAGGTAACAATCGGCTTAGTAGGCAAGTATGTTCAGCTTCACGATGCGTACCTGTCGGTTGCCGAAGCTATACGTCATGCAGGATATGTCTACAGCACCCGCACACACATCGAGTGGATAGACAGTGAAACAATTACCGATGAAAATGCCGCTGAGGTGCTTGGCATATGTGACGGTATTATAGTTCCGGGCGGCTTTGGTGACAGAGGTATACTGGGTATGGTAGCAACGGCAAAGTACGCAAGAGAGAATAATGTGCCCTACCTTGGTATATGCTTGGGTATGCAGATTGCCGTTATTGAGTTTGCGAGAAGCATATGCGGAATGAAGGATGCAAATTCGGGTGAGTTTGACGAAAATACAACGCACAAGGTTATAGATTTCATGCCCGACCAAAACAGCGAGATAAACAAGGGCGGAACGCTCAGACTTGGTTCATACCCTTGCAAGGTTGCAAAGGACACCAAAATGTACGAGTGTTACTCCTCAGAGCTTATCTCTGAGCGACACAGGCATAGATACGAGTTTAACAATGAATATTTAGATGTCTTGTCGCAGGCAGGTTTGCTTATCAGCGGCACTTCCCCCGACGGTAGTATTGTAGAAACCGTTGAAGTTCCCGAAAATGATTTTTATGTGGGTGTACAGTTTCATCCGGAATTTAAGAGCCGTCCCAATAAGGCACACCCGTTATTTATGGGACTTGTAAATGGATCGCTTGAAAACAGAGGAAAGAATTGAAATTTTAACGGTGTTTTAACCTAAGAATTTAGTCTTGCTGTTATATTAATATATAC
>CAMWIZ010000005.1 GCA_947174455.1 uncultured Clostridia bacterium
TTCCTTACTTCCTTCAGCTTTGAAAGTATCTCGTCGTCAAAACCGTCAACACGCATAGACGGTAAAGAAAGACTGACGTTTTCTTTCACAGACCACTCGGAAAGCTGAGTTAACAGTTCCCTTATTTTTGTATAGTCACTTGACGAAAGTGATGAAAGAGATATTTCGTCATAACCCGTACTTTGGCACAAGAGTTGGCATTGACGGTCTATAGTATTCGGTGACTTTTCTCTTACGGGTCTGTTTAAAAAGCCTGCCTGACAGAAACGGCAGCCACGAATACAGCCTCTGAAGATCTCCTCGACTACTCTGTCGTGTACAATTTCTATCATAGGTACAACAAAGCTATCCGGATAGAATACCTCGTCTAAGTTCATTATAATTCTTTTATTTATTACAGCAGGAGCATTGTCCCTCGGAATAAAGCTTTTCAGCGTGAAATCATCATTATACTCAACATCGTAGAGTGAAGGCACATAAACACCCGGAACATCCGCACACAAACGCAAAAACTCCTCCCTTGTTTTTCCCTCTGCACGGCATTTTCTAAAGAGTTCAATAACCTCCAGATCAACCTCCTCTCCCTCACCTATAAAGAAAAGGTCAATAAAATCTGCAAGCGGTTCAGGATTACACGCACACGGACCGCCTGCAACCACTATTTGATTCATTCCGTGGCGTTCGCTGCTTCTCATCGGAATATTCGCAAGCTTGAGCATTTGAAGAATATTTGTATAAGAAAGCTCATACTGCAATGTAAAACCGATAAATTCAAAGTCTGTTATAGGTTCTCCGCTTTCAAGTCCCCAAAGCGGTATATTTTTCCTCTGCATTATTTCTTCCATATCCAGCCAGGGTGCAAATACACGCTCGCACCAAATATACGGTACAGAGTTAAATTGGCTGTACAAAATCTTCATGCCTAAATGCGACATACCGATTTCATATGTATCGGGGAAACAGAACGCAAAACGCACGTCCACCTCTTCTTTATTCTTAATTACACTGTTAATTTCTCCACCCACATATCTGCCCGGCTTCTGAACCTTTAGCAGATACGGTTCTATCTGTTTGTTTATCATGTTGTAACCTCTTATATAATTTGCAGTTTATGGCAGCGTTGTACTTTTAACGTCTTTTGACTGTTAAAACTATTCCGCTAAATACATTATACTTTCGTATTCCAAAATTTGCAACCAATTAAAGGCTTTTGTGCAAAATACCGATTGAATTACCATATATATCTATTTCTTTAAAGGAATATTCATATTTTTTTTGAATATTAAACAATAAAAACGTTGGCATTTTGGCACCTATAAAATTGAAAAAAAGACGATATTATGGTATAATATATGTGGAAAGCAGTATGGTTGGACGGTTTTTCACCGAATTGCCGACTGATATGCTTATCCGAAAATCCAAACGAAAAGACAGGTGATGACAATATGGCTCTGGTAAAGGGGTTCAGAGGACTAAGGTTTAACACGGAGAAATCCGGTAATATTGCGGATGTTGTATGTCCTCCCTACGACATTATCAGCGAGGAGCAGCGTTTGGCTTATATTGAAAAAAATGAATACAATATAATTAGACTGGAACTCCCCAAAGGGGATAATCCATATGAAAACGCAGCCACGATATTGAAGTCATGGGAGAGTAACGGTATTCTTATGCGTGAGAAAAAGGACGCCGTATACATTTATGAGGAAGAATTTACAGCATATGACAAAAAATACAGTGTAAAAGGCTGTATAGTTAGAGTAAAGGTCGAGGAGTTTGAAAAAGGAATTATCCTGCCGCATGAGTTTACACTCTCTAAGGCAAAGGAAGACAGACTGAATTTGATGAAGGCGGCAAACTGCAATTTCAGTCAAATATATGCCCTCTACTCTGACAAGGAAAATAAGACAATCTCACGTTTGAATAAGCTATCAGCAGCAACACCTGACATTGAGCTTACAGACGGTGACGATGTAACGCACAGAATGTGGATTGTAACCGACGAAGCCGAGGTTACCGCAATTTGTTCAGATTTTGACAACAGACAGCTATTCATAGCAGACGGGCATCACAGGTATGAAACAGCCCTAAACTACCGCAACTATTGCAGAGAAAACGGACTAAGCAAAGAGGGCGATGCGGTCGATTATCAGATGATGATGCTTGTAAATATGGAGCACCCCGGTTTGGTCGTATTCCCCACACACAGAATAGTGCGTGACCTTAGCAGCTTTAACAAACAAACTGTTTTGAATGCCTGTACAGAGTATTTTGACATTACAGAGTATCCATCCATTGAAAACATGGAGTCAGTGCTCACAGAACTTTACGCATTGGACAAAAAAGCCTTCGGTATGTACTGCGGAGACAGTTCATGGACACTTCTTGTTTTGAAATCGTTTGATATAATGGAGAAACTTCTGCCAAATGCAAGCAAGGCATCACAAGGGCTTGATGTTTCTGTACTTCACACCCTTATTCTTGAAAAGCTTATGGATATTGATGCTGAAAACATGGCAAAGCAAATTAACCTTACATATGTTAAGCAAGCAGACGATGCCCTGCAAGCAGTTGATAATGGCAAGGCAAACTGTGCGTTTATACTTAATCCCACAAAGATAAGTGAGATTTGTGATGTTTCCTCTGCTGGTGAAAAAATGCCACAGAAATCAACATACTTTTACCCAAAGCTTATTACAGGTTTGGTTATGAATAAACTTGACTGACTGATTTATCTATTTTGAAAGGAATGATACCAATGGCAAGTATACGAAAAAAACTTGTTGCAATATCGCTTGCTGCGGCGGCACTTTTACAATGCTCCCTTTTAAGCGGTGCGGCTGAAGCAGCACAGGAAGCAGCAAGTTCGGAAGATAGTTCCGTGGGAATAACCGAAGAAATAGACACAAATGATACTCCGAACAAAATTATACCCTATTCCTCAGGTGAGGCATATTGTAAGGGCGATGTAACAGGTGACGGGAAGGTTGAGCTTAACGACTGCTTTCTTGTTATGCGTTACAACGCAAAGCTTATAAGCTTTACACAAAAGCAACAATCAGCAGCAGATGTTACCGGCGACGGCAGGGTCAGCCTGGCAGACGCAACAATTATTCAAAGGTATATACTCGGATTAGACAACAGTCTTTCCGGCGGAACATCGCCGTCAGATCCAAGTGATGACCCTGTACAAATCCCGTCTAACGGCTTTGGTGACAATGCAACAGAGGATACATCCATAACGGTATCTTCAACAAGCTACACTGTCCCTGCTGGCAAGACGCTCTACGTTACTGCATCGTCAGGAGTTACATGGGGAAGCACGAATGATTCCTATGCTACGGTCGATCAAAACGGTTTAATTTTGGCAAAAAAGCCGGGAACCGTCAAGATTATAGCATTAAACGGCAATAAAAAAAGAACAATTAACCTAAGAATTGTTGAAGCGGAGCCTATAAGAACCGCTTACTGCTCACCCAACAGTGCTGCAACAGGACAACAGGTTAAGCTGATTGCGACAACCGACCAATCCTTTAATGCAGTACGTTTCGAGGTGGACATAAACGGAAAAAAAACAACCGTAAACGCAACAAACAAAACTGCTGACAATGCACATGGCATTTACACATGGACAGCGACAATGACGGCGTCTGCCGCAGGAACCTTTGATGTTAAGGCATATGCACAAAAAGGCAGCTCATGGTCAAGTTGCCCTAACGGAGAAACAACCATGTTTGTTTCTGCAAATAAATCAACAACAACACCGTCCTTAAATACATTGAGAGCAAGTGACGATGTAATCCGCCTTATTTCTCAGTACGAAGGCGGTTTAGAAGAAGCAGAGTTTGATCCCCTTGCTTATGGCAATGTAATGAACTACGGTTATGGTGTAGTAATCCAGGCAGGCGATATGTTCTATAACAGGGCAGCAATGAGCGAGTATTTTGCGGATCTTGTAAATCAAGTAAATGAAAATATTTACAGCAGCTATGTAAATGAATTTTTGCAATCTAACAAGATAAAGTACAATCAGCAGCAATTCGACTCATTAGTTTGCTTTACATACAATTTGGGCGTTTATTCGCTGCAGAATGCAAGCCTAAAATCAGTACTTTTAAACTGCTATGAGCCGTCTGCAGGCAGTTCATCTAATTCTTCAACAGCAACAGTGAGCGTCGACGGTTATTTGAATCTTCGTTCGGGTGCCGGAACGAACTACACTGTTATTGACAAGCTTTACAATGGTGACACAGTAACTGTTTTGGATTCCAAAAAGGTTAACGAGGTTTGGCTAAAGGTAAAAACACCTAACGGTACGGTTGGTTACTGTAGCTCTGACTACTTGATTATGGGCGGTTCGGCAGGCAACAGCGGAACAAGAAACTTCAACTACATCAATCAATACAACCTAAGAACAGAGCTTATGGCATGGCACCATGCAGGCGGTAACTGTTACTACGGACTGCTGTACAGACGCATAGATGAGCTGGAATTGTTCTTCTACGGCAACTATACACAGGACGGATATGCGAACAAGCATGGTTGGGAATATCCAAGCTGTATTTCATAAGGGTAAAAGTTTAAACATAACAATGTAATGACAATACCGCAGATACCTTTGGTTTCTGCGGTATTTTTTGTTATCAGTAACTTTTCGTACAGACACGTAGCTTACTAACACAAAAAAACTCGGAACACAAAAGTATTCCGAGTTTTTTATAATAAATTTAATTGTATCTATTCACAGCAAACAACTCAACGCTCGTTGTATGGATTCCGTTTATTTTGTTATTTGGTAATTTGTCATTACTCCTTGTTTCCCACAGCAAGCTTTCTAATCATGTCTACAGGAATCATTGTGAATGCAAGTACCACTACAACAGCCCATCCAGCCAAACCAAACGGCGTACAGCTAAACATCTCGCCTATCCACTTAAATGGTGCAAGCGGAACAAGTGCAGCATTTACGATACAAGCCTGAATTGCAATAATTGCTATGAACACCTTGATGAATCCGGGGTTCTCGCCCAAACGGTTGAGTATTCTGAATCCGTCATCTCTAACGTTGAACCCGTTAAACAAAGCACTCACAATGAACAATACAAAGTAACCTGTAAGATGCTTATCCATGTCGTATACACCGTTAGTTGTAAACATATTCTGGAAGAATGGCAGTTTTAGGAATACAAAGCTTAAAACTGTAAGCCAGGTACCCATGACACCAATCTGAGCTGCCATTTTGCTGCTGATGATACTCTCATCTCGCCTTCTTGGCTTCTCGCTCATGTATTTCTCAAGTGCCGGCTCATTACCGAGCATAATTGCACCCAAACTGTCCATTACAAGGTTTACAAACAAAAGGTGAGTTACTTTCAAAGGCTCATCAATACCGAAGAACGGTGCTATAGCACTTACTACTACTGCAGCAACATTGATAACAAGCTGGAATTTACAGAATTTAAGAATATTGTGGTAAATGGTTCTGCCGTACCAAATAGCATCCTTGATTGAGCGGAAATTATCGTCAAGTATAACAATTTTACCCGCTTCTTTAGCAGCCTCAGTACCGCTGCCCATAGCAAAGCCTACATCGGCTCTCTTAAGTGCGGGTGAATCGTTAACACCGTCACCCGTCATACCTACAACAAGGTTCATTTCCTGGCACAAACGCACCATTCTTGACTTATCTGTAGGCAACGCTCTTGCAATAACTCTGATATTGGGAATAATCTTCTTAACCTCATCATCACTCATCTCGTTAAGCTGTGCCGATGAAAGTGCAACATCTGTCTTTTCCTTTAGCAGACCCGCATCTTTTGCGATTGCAACTGCAGTTTCAAGGCGGTCACCTGTAATCATTACTACCTGTATTCCTGCGTGCTGAACCTCTTCTATTGCGGTCTTTGCTTCGGGGCGAACCTCATCACGAATACCTACTAAACCGATAATAACAACATCATTGTTAATCTTATTTTCTGTCATCGGTTTTTCAGAGTAACCGAACGCAAGCACACGCATTGCTTTCTCCGCAAGGGCGTCAATCTTCTTATTGAGAGCCTTGCTGTCAATACTCTTAACGTTACCGTCCTTATCAAGGTACTTTGTAGCTGCTGCAAGTAGTCTTTCCGGAGCACCCTTGTAGAACGTCTTTCCGAGGTTGTCAATCCTTGCCTGACTAAACTTGTTTGTTGAGTTAAAGCCCTGACTTTCTGTTATAACATAGCTGCTGTTATCTTTCAATGAGTTAAATGTTTCCTCACCGATAAACTTCATCAAGGCTTGGTCGGTAGCATTACCTCCGATAACCTTATGTGAAGCGTCGAACATAGACTGTGTATTTTTGCCAATGGTTACATCAAGAAGATCCTTAATCTTTTTATGATTGCCAATCTTGGAAAGCTCAATAGAATTACCGTCAGCAGTGAAGAAGTCAACTACCTCAAGCTTACCCTTTGTGATTGTACCCGTTTTATCACTGAAAAGAATGTTTAAAGAACCCGCTGTTTCGATACCCTCAGCCTTTCTTACAAGGACGTTGTGATCAAGCATCTTGCTTGTGTTCTGCATGAGTACAAGGGAAATCATGAGCGGAAGTCCCTCAGGTACAGCACACACAATAATAACAACTGCAAGTGAAACTGCGTCCACTATTTTCTGAATAACAACATCTGCACCTTGGGCAAAAAACTCAGCAAATCCATTTGCTGCATAAACACCGTGAGCGAGATATAAAAGTGCAATTACAATAGCACCGATATAGCCGAATGTGGAAATCTGCTTTGCAAGCTTTGAAAGCTTAACCTTAAGCGGTGAATCAGGCTCTTCCTCCTGCATTTCCTCCGCCATCTTACCCATCATGGTTTTAAGGCCGACTTTTCTTACATCGAGAACACCCTCGCCGTCAAATACAACTGCACCTCTGAAAAGTGAATGTTCGTCGACAAATGTGTCGCCTGTTATTTCATCGGGCAACACTGCTGACGGGTCGGCGGCAGTCTTTTTGCACTCCTCTGCCTCACCGTTCAGTGCAGAGTTGTCAACCTTTAGCTTACCGTCGATTAAAACACCGTCAGCAGGAATCTTATCGCCTGACTGCAGCAAAACTTTATCGCCTACAACAACGTCGTCCACATCAATTACAGTAACAACACCGTTTCGGTAAACCTTACACTTATCCTTTTCCGTGTTATCCTTAAGTTCACGGTACTTTGTATCACTTGCGACACCTGTCTTTGCGGAAACAACAGCTACTATAAGTACTGCGGCTATCGTTCCAAGCGGTTCATAAATTTCCGCCTTGCCAAAGCAAAACATTACGATCATTATTGCCGCAATAGCAAGCAATACCTTAATCATTGGGTCGCTGAAGGTTTCCAAAAATTCTTTCCAAAACGTGGTCGGTTCAGAGTCGGGTATGGCGTTTGAGCCATGCTTTTCTCTTGAATTTTCCACCTCTCGATCAGTAAGTCCGTTAAATTTCATAGTCCTAAATCTCTCCTTAAATACGCAGAATAAGGAGAACCGCCATTACGCACGGTTTCTCCCCAATATCTGTCACGCATCTGTACTGATATGCACAAAATATTCATTATTTTAGATGTAACCAAATCTACATCAAGCACCGGGTTGCCGGAGCCTTTTATTTTAACTCTTAGATAGCAAAACCGGCAGTGTTCAATATTACTTAAATCTGTTTACTACCTCCATAATTGAAAAATCATTTGTACCGTTGCCGATAGCATTGAATTTCCACTCACCTTTGTATCTGTAAATTTCACCAAATACAAGAGCCGTTTTACCGTTATAATCCTCGGTAAGATTGTATTTAATAAGTTCTTTGCCCGTCTGAGCATTAACAAGACGGATAAAAGCATTCTCTATCATACCAAAGTGCTGCTTTCTATGCTCAGCGGCATAGATATTTACAACGATAACTATTTTGTCATAATCGACAGGAACTCTTGACAAATCAATGTAAATCTGCTCATCGTCACCATCGCCCGCACCGGTAAGGTTATCACCCATATGCTTAACAGCTCCGCTTTTGTGGGTAAGATTGGCGAAGTAAACAACATCTTTTCTGTCAACATATCTTCCGCCTTTAAGCAGGATAGCCGACGCATCGCAGTCTATCTCCGCAGTTGATGAAGATCTTGCACCAAACATCCCCTTATTCTGCACCTCATCCCAACCAAGTCCTGCAACAACCGCAGTAAGATTGGGATTTTCTTTTGTTAAACTAACTTTTTGTCCCTTTTGCAAATTGACTGACATATACCATTCCTCCGCAACAAACGGCGACAGGACAAATCATTAACCATGCCCTGCCCGCCGTAATTTTATTTAACCTACTTCTACACCGTAGTTGCCGCACAGAGCCGCCAAGCCGCCCTGATAGCCGCTGCCGATAGCATTGAACTTCCACTCGCCGTTGTTCTTGTAAACCTCGCCGAATACAACTGCTGTTTCGATAGAGAAATCCTCACCGAGGTCGTAACGGAGAAGCTCCTCATTGTTGTCAGCATTGTAAATACGAATGTAAGCGTTGTTTACCTGACCGAAGTTCTGATTTCTCGCTTCTGCATCATAAATAGTTGCGGAAAATGCAATCTTTGTAATGCTTGCAGGTACAAGTGAAAGGTCAATAGTAATCTGCTCGTCATCGCCGTCGCCGTCACCTGTTGTATTATCACCCAAATGCTTTACACTGCCTGATGAGTGAGTAAGATTTCCATAAAATACGAAATCACCCGAATCCGCAACCTTACCTGAATCACCGAGCATAAATGCTGCGGCATCGAGGTCAAAAGCTGCACCTGTATCATACTGATTAACGTCCCAACCAAGACCTACTACAAGATTTTTAAGTCCCGGATTTCCCTTAGTAAGACTAACTTTTTGTCCTTTTGACAATGAAACTGGCATTTTAAATTCCTCGAAACTAAATTTTAAAAACTATATATTTTAAATCAGAAAAATATAACAACATAATGCAAGCAAACCATAAAAAATACCACAGCATCTTTTCTAAAACAAGTTTGCCACCGTAAAATAATTTTATGCCACCTGAATACCGTAGTGACCGCAAAGTGCAGCAAGACCGCCCTGGAAACCACTGCCGATAGCATTAAACTTCCACTGACCGTTGTACTTGTAAAGTTCACCGACAACAACAGCGGTTTCGATTGAGAAGTCCTCGCCGAGGTCGTAGTGAACGATTTCTGAATTTGTGGTTTCATCAACTATTCTGATGTAAGAGTTTGAAACCTGACCGAAGTTCTGATGTCTAACGTCAGAATCATAGATAGTAACAGTAAATGCAATTCTCTCTATGTTAGCAGGAATCTTAGTAAGGTCGATTTGAATCTGCTCGTCATCGCCCTCACCTTCACCTGTAAGATTATCACCCATATGTCTGACTGCACCGCTGTGATGCTCCAAATTGCCGTAGAAGATAAACTCCTTTTCGGTCGGACATTTACCGTCAGCACCTAGCATGAAGGCCGCTGCATCAAGGTCAAAGTCCGCACCTGAATCAAAAGCGTTTACGTCCCAGCCCAGTCCAATCATGATATTTTTAAGGCTTGGGTTGCCCTTTGTCAAGTCTACCTTTTGTCCTTTAGAAAGATTGATTGCCATATTTTTACCTCCCAGTAAAATATAAATTTATTGTCAGCCATGAAAGTACACAATCACAATACCAAACGGCAATTCCGTTGGGTATTTAACTTTGACTATCTTGGCATGTCATACATTTTGTTAAATTCACGCTTGATATTTTCAAGACGCATTCTTTCCTCTGCCTGATTTCTTCTTGCTTCCTCTTGAATCTGTTTTGTTTCCTCAATACCGTTGACAATAGTCTGCCATGTTTTTTCGAGGGTATCAACCTTAATTGAACTTCCAGAAGCAAGGCGTGCAGTCAGTTTGGATTGCTCAACTGTATTTTGTGCATTCCTTATTAAAAGCTCGTTTGTTTTCTCATCAAGAGCAGCCATTGACTCTGCCTGTATTTTCTGACGTTTAAGCATTATGGCTTGTGCCAATGCCTGCTTAAATACAGGTAGTGTAACAATAAATGCCGAGTTAATTTTTCTTATGAGATTTACATTGGTAAACTCCATAGTTTTTATCATTGGAATAGACTGCATGGCAACACTCTCGGCAGTTCTCAGGTCCTGTGTTCTCTGTTCAAGCATCATTAGTGCCTGGTTAAGCGACTGAATTTCAAAACTGATAGACTCATCGCCTGTTGCCTGTAAGTCGCTTTCTCGCTGACTAATGTAAGATTCCAGCTCTTTACATCCCTGCTCACATGCAAGAATATACTTTACAAGTTCATGATAATACTCTACGTTGGCATCAAAAATGTCATTCAGTCTGCGGTTGGCAAGCTTTATTTCACTTTCATACTTTTTTAGCTCAATATAAATTCTCTCAACATCACTGCCCATGGAGTTGTACTTACTGAGGATTTTTTCAAGCTGTTTCTTTGAACTTGCAAAAAGCTTATCAAACAGCCCCGGCTTGTCTTGAAGTTCTTCAGGCTCAAAACGCTCCATAACCTTAGCCAATGCCTTCAAAAGCTCGCCCGAATCGTCTATCTGCTCCATGTTTACATTCTGTAAAACAACATCGGATGCCTTAGAAATCTTCTCGGCAACATCAGCACCAAATGTAACTATGGTTTCCAAATCGTTTACCGCTATTTTGCTTGTAAGCCTGTCAACCTCCTGAGAATTGATGTATCTTGCATTCATATCCTGTCGATCCGCAATAATATCGTAATTCTTAACAAGCTGTATCTCACCGTCTGTCTGCTGTGCAGCCTGCGGCTGAGGCTGTGGCGACGGTTTTTGAAAATTTATTCCCATATTTACTTTCCTTTCTTAAATATATCAAGCCAATTCTTTCGTGATGACTTTGACGCTGCCGCCGCTGTGGAAATATTTGACGGAACGACAAGGTCGTACATATACTCTCCCACTTGGTGCTCTGATATAATATTCTTAGTATAATTCTGCTCAATAATCCTATAGCCTGTTGGGACAAAAAAGACTATATCAAAGCCGGCTAAGTTCAAAAAAGCAATTAGTACCGAATCTTCTATCGGTGCTAATGTATCTGTTGTGTTGATATATATTATCTTTGGATTTTTCTTTGTAAAATCAAACTTTTGCATCAATTTAAGCAGTTCCTTTGGCATATTCAGAACCACACTTACTATCAGCTCGTCAGGACAATAAATCAATTTTTGGTTAAGCAAAAGCTGAAGCTTATCCAGAATATAATTTTGAACCTCTTCCCTAAGCATTCTGTACTGATATGCGGGATGGGTCTTAATTATATTCCTCTGCAGGACACCGTTTCTGACAAAGGTCCCTGCAAAATTCATCATTGGGTTTGGCATACACGGATTAACAAGCGGCATATTCTTTACAACTATTGTATCCGCTGTCATAAGCTCACGCACGTCTGACCAATACTGCCCCACCAAACCGTCCCTAACCCCTGAAACCTTAGCGAAGATAACCGGGACGTTCACCACATCGTCAACTGTACTGAAATTGGGTCTAAACTTTATTTCCTGATCCCAAAGTATTTCAATTTCCTCATACATGGTTTGCAAGGTAACCGCTATCGCCTTATTATACTGATGATTCCTATAAATGCCTGTATCGCTGTATATTACTTCGTCAAGCTCTCTTTCAGCATGATAAGCTGCCGTTGCAAGCTGAAGCTGGGAATTTTCAGTCGGATAGCCTGTCACCTCCATGGACTGGGTGTACTCTATTTCATAAAGAAGCTTGTCCGTAAATGCACAACTCCTGTACTTATTCGGTACAAGTATAAGCACATCTACAGGCAGTCTTGATAAAAGCTTAATAAAGGCAACCTCATAAATATTTCTGCACCCACCCAAATAAATCATGCAGGAAAGCTGTGGAATACTCAACTTAGCAAAAAGCTTGCCGTAATAACGCTTCAACATACAAATTAAGTATGTTGAAATATACGTCAGCTTGCTGAGCGTCATACCTTTAAGCTTGGAGGCCTCAATCACTACATCTATAAAGGCCTTGTTCATCAAGCGTCTAAGCTCTGTGTTGGTACAAAATTTAAGCTGTAAGACCAAGTCCATAAGCATTTGGTCACGCTTTGTATAATTTTCTCTACCAAAAAACGCAACCTCATCGGGCGTTGGCTGAGGAATGGAATTTTCCAATATTAGAAGTTGTCTGCCGCTGTTCTTTAACTCAAGCTGAAATTGGTACAGACTCCTCTTATAGGTCACTTTGTCCTCAACACCGTTTATCCTGCACAGGCAATTATAAAAGAAACGTTTGTCACCCCCACGTTCAAGCGGAGGAAGCTTAATCATCTCAAAAATATCACTGTCAGCATCCAGCCACGCATTAGTACAGTTTGTTATACTCGGTTCAGTGCCATACAGCTTCTCGATATTTTTCCGTTCAGTTAGTTCTTCACCTATGCTTTTAAGACTGAAATTGTCAGGAAAGGACGTCATGTTCGGGAGTTCAAGCTTGTGTGAAAGTCCCGAACTCGGATCTATCTTCAAATAATCCTCATCACCGTGAGTCTGTAAAAGAAGAACATCACAACCGGAGTCCGACAGCATTGATATAAGCATTATTTCATATCTGCCTATATCGCCGCCGTACAAAATTTTGGGAACTGTATTATCCCCCAAATGAATTACCACACGTTCAAATTTATAGTACAGCCAGCACATAAACTTGACATAGGTGTTCTTAATGACATTGTCATTCTTACCGAGCCTTTTCATGGCAGTAAGAGTATCATATATTGACATTGCAACCGTGCTGACCTGAAAACCATCCATTCTCGGAAGCCAGCGTTTTAGAGAATTTGCAATAAACTTACTATCCAAACGGAACTCGTCCCCCATAACCTCGTCATAGTAGCTTAGGTTTGCTTCACTGGGGTTTGAAATTTTGCCGTCTATAACAACTCCGTTTTTTCTTGCACTGTCATAGTATTTTATAATAAATTCGTTAACCTGTTCATTGTAACCGCAAACACGGTAAAAATAAACGCATTTTTTCGTTCTCTTATTTAAATCTGTAAAAAAATCATCGGTACTTTGAATCTTTTCATGTACAAACATAGCTTTGTGTTCACCTTTTAATATCTGCTCATTTTTTGCTTATTCATAACATTGCCAAGCACAGCACCGCAAACTCCTCCCAAAATATGCGTAAAGTTTGAAATATTATCATTTACAAAAATCCCCTGATAAATCTGCTCTCCAAAATAAATTACAGCAACCAAAATAAAGGTCAGGGGAATTTTGCTGTCCTGCATACCTGTGAAGGACGCAAGCAGAATTAATGCAAACACTATGCCGCTTGCACCGAGAAGTGCAATATTTGGAAACAAAATGAAGTTTGCCAGCCCCGTAACCAACGCAGTGGAAAGTATTACAAAAAGCATATTTTTTGAGCCATACTTCTCCTCAAGCAGCGGACCTATGACAAGTATCAATGTTATGTTTCCCATAAAATGCTCAAAGCTTGCATGACCGCATACATGAGTAAACAGCCGCAAATACGTCAGCGGATTAAACAACGATGAGCGGTAAACGCTAAAAAACAGTCTATTCGTTTCTCCGTCCGTAATGAGGCCAAGAATCAAAGAAAAAAGGCAAACGGCGGTGAAACCGAGAATAACCGGTGAATTAAAAGAAATTTTATCTTTAATTTTATTCATATACCCAAATACCTCCGTTTAGGAAATTATAC
>CAMWIZ010000006.1 GCA_947174455.1 uncultured Clostridia bacterium
ATAATTTTTTGTGTGGCGTATTTTTTTAGTGCAAGAATAGCTTTTCTAAGTCAGTGTAAATTTGCGGTTTGTTTGTATTGCAGATAAAAATATGCCCAAAATGTAATTTATTCGTACACAAAAACACAATTTATCTAAGGAGGAATATTTTATGGCATTCAAAAAATCCCTCAGCGTGCTGTTGTCCCTGGCTACCGTTTCTACGGCTGCGGCAGTTGTTGGTACAGCGTCTGCCGCTGAGGTTGAGCAGGAGCCTGTCGGTAACAGCTACGGTTTGTGCGACAACATTCAGGACGGTGTTATTCTTCATTGCTTTGACTGGAAGTATAACGACATTAAGGCTGAGCTTCCAAACATTGCCGAGGCAGGCTTTACTTCCATTCAGACCTCACCCGCACAGAAAGCGGAAGACCTTCCGGACTGGGGGAATGCGTGGTTTAAAATGTATCAGCCACAGAACTTTTCTATTTCGACAAGCGTCCTTGGTACTAAGGAAGATTTGAAGGCTTTGTGTGAGGCAGCAGATGAGTACGGTATAAAGATTGTTGTTGACGTAGTTGGAAACCATCTTCGAGGAAACGGATATGATGTTGACAGTAATCTTAGCAGAGGTTCTCGTTCGGATTTTTACCATGGTTGGGATGGCGGCATCGACTATAATAACCGTGACTCAATCACCCACGGCGACTTGGGAATGGCTGACTTGAACACAGAGAATGCCGAACTTCAGCAAATTGAAGCGAACTATATAAAAGAGCTTCAAAGCGTTGGTGTAGACGGTATTCGTTGGGACGCCGCTAAGCACATAGGTCTTCCCAGTGAGGGCAGTGATTTCTGGCGTGTTGTTACAGAGCAGGGGCTGTGGCATTACGGTGAGATTCTCGACCAGCCAGGCGGTGATAGTGAGAGGTTGATGAAGGAATACACCGACTACATATCTGTTACAGACAGTAACTACGGTAAAGATGTCAGAAATGCTACTGAAAACGGTGGAGTACCGGGTACAATAGGCAACTGGTGCAACAGAGGTATTTCAAAAAATAAGCTTGTATATTGGGCAGAAAGCCATGATACATATTCAAATAACGGTGAATACGGCGAGGCTTCTCAGTTTATTCCCCAGGATAAGGTAGATCGTGCATGGGCGATTGTTGCTGCACAGGGTGATGCTACTGCTCTTTATTTTTCACGTCCGAGCCAGACAGACAAGTACCAAATCATGACGGGAGAGAAGGGTTCAACTCACTTTACGGAAGCTGCTGTAGCAGAGGTTAATAAGTTCCACAACGCTATGGTTGGCAAAAAGGATTACTATTCACACAACGGAAGTGTAGCTTCCGTTACTCGTGAGGGTGGCGGTGCTGTTATTGTAAACGGCAGCGGCAGCGGTGATGTTTCTATCGCAAACGGTGGCGGATACTGTCCCGAGGGTACTTATACCGATGCAGTATCAGGCGGTACATTTACTGTTACATCCACAACAATTTCCGGTTCTGTCGGTCAGTCGGGTATCGCAGTGCTTTACGACTCATCCGTAGTAGTTACAGGTGCAAAGGTTACAGCAACTCCGGGGGATTCATCCTTTACTACAAATACTATCGACGTTACACTTTCAGTTAAGAATGCCTCAACAGGTACTTACACAACAAGCGAGGGTGCTTCGGGTTCATTTACTGACGGTCAGAAAATAACAATCGGTGCTAATACAAACCTTGGCGGTACTGTAACTGTTACACTCAAGGCAACGGGTGAGGACGGCAACGAGGTTTCTAAGACATACAAATATATGAAGAAAGACCCGAATGCTGTAACATCTGTTTACTTCGACAATTCCTCTTATAACTGGAGTGATGTATATGTTTACATTTACAAGGATAAGTCAAATAATGCCGCTTGGCCGGGTGTCAAGATGACAAGGGATTCTGCGACGGGATACTTTAAGTATGACGTTCCCGATGATTTTGTTAACGGTGCAGTTATGTTTAGCGACGGTACGGGTTCTGACACAAACAGATATCCTGCCGACCAGCAGCCGGGCTTGGAACTTGAGGATACAACAAAGCTGTTCAGTGCAGGTAACAAGTGGGAGGCATATTCACCTGTTATAGACACTGATTCCGATACCGAGTCAGATACTGATTCTGAGGAAACTGTTACAGTTATTCTTGGTGATGTTAATGATGACGGAAAAGTAAACCTCAGAGATGCTGCACTGGCTCAGAAAGCAGCGGCAGGCGTGGTAAGTTTGGATAAGAAAGCAACTGCGGCTGCCGATGTTACAGGTGACGGCAAAATAAGAGCTGACGACTGTGTCGAAATTCAAAGATATGATATTAAGCTTCAAACAAGTCATGAAGTAGGCAAAAGGAAGACGATTGCAGTGTCTTAAGTGTTCTGTGTAACAAGAAAAAACCGAGGAGTTTTCCTCGGTTTTTGTTCGTTGTGTTGAAAACCTTTCTGTGCTGCTCTTTTCCTGTTTCGGTTTATGCAAAGCATGGTTAGGTTTTTAGTTCAGCTTTTATAAAAGCCTTTGGAGCTGCAAGTAAAAATATAATCGTGGAACATCGACTGTACAGTACCGTGTTCCACGATTTATTTATATAAACTATAAGTGGGAAAATTTGTTGAATCGTCAAGCCTTGTTACAAGTCTTTTGTAAAACTCCTATTGTTGTCGGGGAGGGTGTTCCCCAAAAGGGATAGGTTTTTCTTGTTTTTGAATAATCAATTTTTCAGTGCCTGAACAAGGCTTTAGTATTGTACTCTCTTACTTTTTGGTGTGCAGTTCAAACTCACCCACTTATAAGATAGTAGGATATAGCAGTATCAACAATTCGGTAATGATTGCAATATCTTAAGCATTACTTTCCCTTTGATTTGCTTACAATATTGTAGTATGCGTTTGATGTTATGCGATATACCAATGTATAGAACAAAGCAAAAATCAAAAAGCTTATAACAGTGGTTTTAACAAATAAATTTACATTGTACAGATTAAACAGCATAAGCAGCTTGTTAATCATTGGGAATGCAAACGCAAGGTGCAGACCTGCTCCAAGCAGCGGCAGGAAGAATACAGTTAAAAGCTGCGAGTTAATGCTCTTTCGTATCTCTTTCTTTGTCATGCCCACTTTTTGCATAATTTCAAAGCGTGACTGATCTTCATAGCCCTCTGAGATTTGCTTGTAGTATATTATCAGTACTGCCGCAAATATAAATACAATGTTCAGCATAATTCCTATATAGAAAAAGCCTGCGTTTAATCCAAAATAATCTGCTCTTTCTGCCTCACGGGAGCTTAGTGTGTACCGCATGGAATAGTCTGTGGTGCTTGATGCAAAAATATCATTTATTTTGTCGTCTAACGTGCTGCCCAGTGAAATTTGTCCGTCCTCGTCAAGTCCTGTGTCAAATCTGAAATTCCACACGAAGTTTACAAGATCATATGAGCCGTCATCAAGCTTGAAGCAAGACATTGCGTCCTCTAAATCAGGAACAATAACGGTTATGCTTGCGACTAAATTTACCTGCGGTGTACCGAGTCCGTCAACTATTCCGTATTCTGAGTTTTTAATTTTAAAAGTTTTATTATCGTCAAAGGATATGGTGTCATACGGGTAGCTGCATCTGTATGTTAATAAAAAGGCTTCATCAGCAGCAAGGGTAAGATTTTCTTCTGTAATTTTGTTATAATCATCAAGCGATATAAAGAAAAAGTCCCTTACGTCAGAGTAACTGAAAGTTCCATCAAGTTTGTTTTCGTCACATATTACCTCATTACCGCTAATAAGTCCCGCTACATCTGCATAGCGGCTGTCCTGCACGTTGCTGATTAGTGTATTGTATTCCTTTGCTATGTCTATTGCGGCATTGCGGTACGGATTCAGGTATTCATCCGAAAGCTGTTCTATTGTACCCATGCAGGCGTCAATATTTATTTCACGGGTGTAACGGCTCTGAAGTGAGTCCTCTGATCCGAAATAAAGACTTGTGGTTGAAGATACTATTACAAGCACCATGGTTGCAAGGATACATATAGATGCAAGTCCCGCACCGTTCCTTTTCATACGGTAGACCATAGAGGAGAGGGAAACGAAATGCTTTGAATTGTAGTAGTATTTTTTATTCTTTTGCAAAATGCGGCATATAAGTACAGAGCCTGCTATCATCAACAGATAGGTTGCACCAATGACCATTATTACCGCAACAAAGAACATTAACAAAGCGTCAAGTGGATTATCAATAATTACAGCAAGGCAATATGCAACAGCAAGAACCGCGGCACCGAGAATACATAACAGCCAATTTGCCTTTGGAGGTTTTTCTCCAAAGTTTTCGCTTCTTATAAGTGCTATTGCACTGGAAAATCTAATCTGCCTTAAAGTGTTTAAAAACAGCAGCAGAAAAATTACACCGAATACGGCGGCTGTCATATAAATTGTGGGGAATGAAATGTAAAGATTATACGAAATTTCGCCCTGCAAGATGTTGACGAGTCCAAGCTCTGCAAGCTTAGAAAAGGCAATGCCCGCAGTTAAACCGATAATAAGTGAAATTGCGGCAATGAAAAATGTTTCCCAAAAAAGTATAATACCAATGTGCCGTTTGCCCATACCGAGCATATTGTAAAGTCCAAACTCCCTTTTTCTGCGGCGAATTAAAAAGGAGTTTGTGTAGAATAAAAATACACAGGAGAATGCGGCGATAACCCAACCGCCAAGCTCCATCATAAGAAGTATTGCGTTTGAACCGTGCAGATGTTGTACGGTTTCACAGCGGCTGAGAAAGACTATAATATAATACATCATAACCATGCCTATGCAGGTAAGAATGTAGGGGATATACATTTTCTTGTTCTTTCTGATTCCGTCAAGGGCGAGCTTTGGATAGAAACCGAGCTTCATATTCTGTCACCACCTGTCGCAATCATTGTAAGGGTGTCAGAAATTTTTTGGTAAAGCATTTCATTTGTACAGTCCCCACGGTAAAGCTGATGAAATATTTCTCCGTCCTTAATAAACAGAACTCTGTTTGCAACGCTTGCCGCTTTTGTAGAGTGGGTAACCATAAGTATAGTTTGACCAAGCCTGTTTATCTCGTCAAAAAGCCGGAGTAGTTCATCGGTTGCCTTTGAGTCAAGTGCTCCTGTTGGTTCATCTGCCAATATAATTTTCGGGTTTGTTATAATGGCACGGGCAACTGCGGCTCTTTGCTTTTGACCGCCGGACACCTCATATGGGTATTTCTTCAACAGATTTGCTATTCCCAAACGTTGTGCTATGGGTGTAAGCCTTTCATTCATTTCTTTGTAAGATTTGCCTGCAAGCACCAGCGGAAGATATATGTTATCCTCCAAAGTAAAAGTGTCAAGCAAATTGAAATCCTGAAAGACAAAGCCAAGGTTATCCCTGCGAAAAGCAGCAGTTGCGGAATCCTTTATCTTTGAAAAATCCTTGCCGTCCAATATTACATTGCCGTTTGTGGGCTTGTCCAGTGCAGCTAATATATTAAGCAAGGTTGTTTTACCTGAGCCTGACTCGCCCATTATAGCTACATACTCGCCCTGCTCCACTGTAAAATTAACATTTTTCAAGGCAGCTACTTTATTTCCGCCAAAGCGGGTGCTGTAGATTTTTTTCAGACCTTTTACTTCCAAAATACTCATTTTAAATTAACCTCCAATTAGTTTTACTGCTGTTATTTTATCAGAAAAGGTCGGCACGGCGACATAGATTTGTCTTACATTATTTGCCCCAAATCTTACATTTATGTAAGATTTAATATTGTGCCTACGGGGAAGTATGTATGGCTTCACAGAAAAATAAGATTATATTTTGTATTGCTCTAAGTTAAGGCGAATGACGGTTCCTTTGTCAAGTTCGGATTCAACCGTTATTTCTATTCCGAGCTTGTGGCAGACACGTTTGCATAAATAAAGTCCTATGCCGCTTGCTTTCTTGTCATACCTGCCATTGCAGCCTGTGTAGCCTTTATCAAATATTCGTGGCAAATCTTCGGGGGCAATGCCTATTCCGCTGTCCTTAATACAAAGGTTTTTTTGTCCGGTAAAATATATTTTTATACTTCCCTCACGGGTGTATTTAAGTGAATTTGACAATATTTGCTCGATAACAAACGTAAACCACTTATCATCGGTTATTACAGCTTCGTTTATGGGTTCGTATTCAAGGCGAATTTTTTTGCCTATAAATTCTGATGAAAATCGTTTAACAGATTGTTTTATAAGTTTGTCAAGACTATGCTCTTTAAATACATAATCGCTGAAATCAGAGTCAAGCCGCAGAAAGGCAAGAACCATCTCCACATACTGTTCAATGCGGAATAAATCTGATGAAAGCTTTCTGGACATCTCCGTGTCCTCATTTTGCAGCGTAAGACGCATGGAGGCGATAGGTGTTTTTATCTGATGAACCCACATTGTGTAGTAGTCAATCATATCATTATAGCTTTTATTTGCGATGTTGTCCGCTTCAAGTATTTCACGCTTTAATATTTCTATAATTTCTTGGTAATCCTCATCATCAACAGTCTTAATGTTTGGCATTTCGGCAATCATTGCAGCGGTAAGCTGTTTGATTTCTGTTAAGCAGTTGTGTTTCGCCTTTGCACGTGAGAAGCCGAATGTAAATATAACAAGAGCAATTATAAAGCACAGCATAGATGGATAAATAACTGCTCCCATCGGTAAATGATACAAAAGAAAGGTTACAACAAAAATTATAAAAAACAGGGCAAGCATGATTAAGGTCTTTATATGGTACCTGACATATTTGCAGAAAAAAGTCATTTGCAATTCCTCCTTTTGATTGTTAATTGTTTTGCCCTTAAAGAAATCACATTACTAAGGACACTGTCCTTGAAACTGTCAAGTTTCTGAAAAAGACGGACAAAAATCTACAGATTTACTTAAAAAAGCTGTTATGTAATTCTAAGGAATCCCTGAGTAAATACCTCCTGAGGCTTGACACTCATCTTGCTTGCGGATTTCGTCAGCTTAAACTTAAATCCCTTGAAATACGTGATCTCCCCCTGTGGGGGAGGTGTCACGAAGTGACAGAGGGGTTGACCGACAGACCAGTATTCTTGCGGTATTTTCGTCCAATTTGCCTGAAAATCCGACTTCGCAATCTAAGTACCATATTTAATCAGTGCTTCCCTATAATTTGCTCATATAAGGTTATACCTTGCACTCAATTTATATTTTATTCTCGATAATATATCCAATACCGAATTTTGTAACAATAAAGCTTTTAAGTCCTGCATTATCAAGCTTTTTTCTTAGACGGTTGACGTTTACGGTCAGTGTGTTTTCATCAACAAATAGGTCTGTTTCCCACAAGCGTTCCATAAGCTTTTCACGGCTTACAACCTTTCCCTTGTTTTCAAGCAGACAAAGAAGTATTCGGTATTCATTTTTGGTCAGAGGAATTTTTTCTCCCTCATAGGTTAGTGTGTTATCACCCGTGTTAAGAAATGCACCCCTATGCTCCAAAACAGGAACTGATGATGCAAAATCGTAGGTTCGTCGGAGCAAAGCCTGTACTTTTGCCATAAGCACACTTTGATTAAACGGTTTGGAAATGAAGTCGTCTGCTCCCATATTCATTGCCATAACAATATTCATGTTATCGGAGGCGGAGGAAATAAATATGATAGGAACATTTGATATTTTGCGAATTTCAGTACACCAATGATATCCGTTGAAGTAAGGCAGAACTATATCAAGCAGGACAATATGTGGTTGAAATTCTGTAAAATCATTTAGAACATCTCTGAATTGCTCAACAATATGTACTTGAAAATCCCACATTTCTGCTTGTACTTTAATTGCGTTTGCAATTCCCGAATCGTCCTCTATTATAAGCAGTTTGTACATACAATCACTCCAAACTTTAGAAATTACCGATATTAAGTGTTTCCTTTATAATTCCAGCAAAGGCTTTTTGAAAAAAGCTTTTATTCTGTTTTTAAATATGTTTAATTTAAGTCCTTTAGAAATCATAGCACAGAAATATAAAAAAATCCATAGAATAAAAAGTCACCGCATAGGTTAAGCTTTTGACCTATGCGGTGATGTAATTATATTTTTACTTTTCAAGTGGCTTAATCTTGCTTTTTGAAAACAAACTCTTTTCCGTCGAAGTCGCATACTATATTGCTGTTATGCAGAATTGTTCCGTCAAGAAGCTTTTCACTTAAAACGTCCTCCAGTTTTGAGCGGATTGCACGTCTTAGCGGTCTTGCACCGTATGCTTCGTCAAATCCCTCATCTGCAAGCTTATCCTTTGCACTGTCAGTAAACTTAATATTTACTCCCAAGTCAGAAAGACGGAGAGAGAGGGCGGAAAGAAGCTTAGCCGCTATAAGCTTTATTTCATCGTGCTTCAGTTTGCTGAATACGATAATGTCGTCAACCCTGTTAAGGAATTCGGGTTTAAATACCTTTTTCAGTTCGCTCATAACAATATCTTTTATATTGTCGCCCTTTGTGTCCGTATCGCCCCCTGCAAAGCCAAGGCGGGTTTTTTTGTTGCTTTCGGTAATTTTCGATGCAGCTACGTTTGATGTCATAACAATAACAGTGTTTTTAAAGTCAACAGTTCTGCCCTGAGAGTCCGTAAGTCTGCCATCCTCTAAAATTTGAAGAAGCATATTGAAAACATCGGTATGAGCCTTTTCTATTTCATCAAAGAGTATGACTGAATACGGCTTTCTGCGAACCTTTTCGGTAAGCTGGCCGCCCTCGTCAAATCCGACATATCCCGGAGGTGAGCCAATAAGCTTTGCAACAGTGTGCTTTTCCATGTACTCTGACATATCAAGCCTTATCATGGCGTCTTCACTTCCGAACATTGCTTCGGCAAGTGCCTTTGTAAGCTCTGTTTTACCAACACCTGTTGGACCTAAGAATATAAACGAGCCTATTGGTCTGCGTGGGTCCTTCAGACCTACCCTTCCTCGGCGGATAGCCTTTGCTACTGAGCGTACTGCTTCATCTTGTCCGACAACACGCTCGTGCAAAATTTCTTCCATTTTCAGCAGACGTTCGCTTTCAGTTTGAGTAAGCTGTACCACAGGTATGCCTGTCCACATTGCAACTATTCCTGCAATGTCCTCTGGGGTTACTTCGTTGGTTACTTCGTGGCTTTTTTCTTTCCATTCTTTTTTTGCATTCTCCTGCTGTTCTTTAAGCTGCTTTATTTTGTCACGAATACCTGCACAGCGTTCAAACTCTTGTGCATTTACGGCACTTTCCAGTTCGCTTTCCTGCTCTTTAATTTCTGTTTCAAGCTGTTTCAGACTATCGGGTGCGGTGTATGCGTTCAGGCGTACACGAGATGCTGCCTCATCAATTAAGTCTATCGCCTTGTCGGGCAGATATCTGTCGGCAATGTATCTTGCACTCAGCTTTACTGCCGCATCTATTGCGTCATCTGTAATTTTAACCTTGTGGTGAGCTTCGTACCTGTCACGCAAACCGTGCAGAATTTCTATAGTTTCCTCTTGTGAGGGTTCTCCGACGGTTACAGGCTGAAAACGTCTTTCAAGTGCGGCATCTTTTTCAATATACTTTCTGTATTCATTGAGAGTAGTCGCACCTATTATCTGAAAATCGCCTCTTGCAAGGCTTGGCTTCAGAATATTTGCAGCGTCTGTGCTTCCCTCCGCAGAGCCTGCACCGACTATTGTATGAAGTTCATCTATAAAAAGTATAATGTCGCTTGAATTTTTTACTTCCTCAATCGCCTTTTTGATTCTCTCTTCAAAGTCACCACGGTACTTTGTTCCTGCAATCATTCCCGTCAAATCCAGTGAGAAAATACGTTTTCCTTTAAGCAGTTCGGGGACTTCGTCCCTTGCTATTTTCAGTGCAAGTCCCTCTGCAACGGCTGTTTTTCCAACGCCGGGCTCGCCTATTAAGCAGGGATTGTTCTTTGTTCTTCTGGAAAGAATTTGTATTACCCTGTCTATTTCCTTGCTTCTGCCGATAACGGGGTCAATGCCGCCTTTTTCGGCAAGTGCCGTTAAATCTCTGCCAAACTGTTCAAGCGTTTTTACAGAACCTTTCTTTCCCTTTGTACCTCCTACGCCAATTCCAGCAGTTTCGTATGGATTGCCCTGTGCAAAGTTCAAGCCGCCTGATGTGTTGTCCGCACCCAAGCTTTCCATAATTGAGGAGTAAAGTTCATCGGGTTTTGCTCCGCAGTCCTTTATGAAAGACACAGCATAGCTGTCCTCGTCTTCCAAAATTGCCAAAAGCAGATGCTCTGTACCGATGTAGCGGTGTCCAAGCTGTGCAGCCTCAACCTGTGCGGTGTGCAAAATACGTTTTGCTCTGGGAGTAAGGTCGTCTATTGTCAATCTAATAGACTGTCCCTCTCCGATTTTTTCCTTTAGGAGAGTTGTTACCTCGTCAAGGGTGACGCCGCTGTTTTTAAGTGCCTCAGCGGCAACTCCGTTGCTTACGCTGAGCAGTCCCAACAGAATATGCTCTGAACCGACATATGTGTGGCCGTTGTTAACCGCAATTTCAAATGCCTTGTTCATGGCATTGTTTGCGTTCTGTGTAAATCCCTGAAAACTATACATAACGTAACCTCCCAATATATTTTTTGTTCTTCTTTTGATGTTTGTTTATGCAAGTTCTTTTCTTATTATTTTAGCCCTGATTTCGTCACGTTCCTGTGAGCTTAGCTGTTTGCCTGCCTTGCACATGAGGGTTGCAGGCTGAATATCAACCATAAGCTTGTTAACAGTGTCAAGCGAAATATTGTCAATTAGCCCCGAAGTTATTCCGGATCTCACAAATGACAGGTGCTTCATGGCTTCGGCATTGGTTATAAGCCTTGCGCTTTTCAGTATTCCCTCCGAGCGGTATATAACGTCCTGTACCGATATGTGCTTGTTCATTTCCGCCCTTGCCGCAAGCTCCTGTGATGCAAGCTGCATTGCGATATTTTTTAAGTTGTCTATCGCAGTTTTTTCGCTTATACCCAAAGAGATTCTGTTTGAAAGCTGATATAACGCTCCAATCGGCTCAGAGCCTTCGCCGTATGTTCCCCTTATAGTAAGTCCAAGCTTTGCGAGGTTTTCCGACAGCTTTCTTATTGCCTTGCCGTTTTGCAAAGCAGGCAGATGAAGCATTACAGACGCACGCATACCTGTACCGAGATTTGTTGTACATTGTGTAAGATAACCTAAATTTTGGCTGAATGCAAAGCTTAAGCTTTCATCAAGCAATGTATCAAGCCTTGCGGCTGTTTCGTATGCTTTCTCAAGTTCTAAGCCTTCATTCATAACCTGTAATCTTATGTGGTCCTCCTCGTTAATCATTATGGAAACGCTCTCGTCGTCTAAGAGGAGGAGTCCTTTTTTAGAATTTTGGTCTGAGATGAATTCGGGGCTGACAAGGTGACGCTCTACCATGGAAATTTTTTCTGTTGCACTTATGCCGTTCATATCAATAAAGTTAAAGCGAGGTGCAATAACGGAATTGCTGTTAAGCACAGCGTTTTTTACCTTGTCGGTTATTTTTTGCTGCTGTTCTGCACTGCACTTTATAGGGAAGGGGTATTCCTCTATATTTCGTGCAAGTCTTATTCTGGTGCTTATAATAACGTCACCGTATGTGCCGTTAAGCTCATACCATTTTTTATCCATGTCACATACCCCCCTGTTCCAATTCTTTAATCAAATCTCTAAGCTCGGCCGCACGTTCAAATTCTTGGGCGTCTATTGCGTCTTTCAGTTTAGCCTTTAGCTGTTCGCTTCGGTTGACTTTATTACTGACTGCCGAGGTTTGGGGTTCGGTATTGTTTGCGGCACTGGACTTTTTGCCTGTATGAATTGTATTGCCGTGTATTTTTTTTATTGACGGCAGCAGTCTGTCGTAAAATACGTTGTAGCATTCCGAGCAGCCTACCCATCCACTTTTTGCAATAGATGAAAATGTGCTGCCGCACTTTGGACAATGCTGCTCTGCGGCAAGTGCCGATGTTGTAGCCTCTCCCATTATACCACTCATAAGTGAGCCGAGCGAACCTAAGTCAAACATATTTGTAAGCTTCATTCCGTAGCCCATTTTTTCTGCACAGTCTGAGCAGAGAAGAAGCTCCGTAAGTTCTCCGTTTACAATATTTTTAATATGAGTATTTGCCTGTTTTTTTCGGCAAGCTTGACATAACATAAATCATACACTCCTTTAACTTGGATTACTGTTCAATGTTTAACAGCATATTTTTCAGAATTGATGCCCTGAGTATATCTCTGTATTCCGCCGGTACGGCTGAGTATGCACGTTCCGACAAAGCAGAGAGCATAAGCTTTGCTGTAGATGCGTTGATAAGTCCCCTGTCAAACAACTCCTTAATAATTCTTGCAGATGATGAGCAGTCAATCTTTGCTCCTACAGAGTTAATAATGTGAGTGACCGCAGAGCTTTTGTCCATTTGAATCCTTGTAATTTTGATGTAACCGCCACCTCCACGTCGGCTTTCTACAATATATCCCTGTTCGGGTGTAAAACGGGAAGTTAAAACATAGTTTATTTGGCTTGGTACACAGCCGATAGTTTCGGCAAGCTCATTGCGTCGTATTTCCGCATCTCCGTTATGCTCCTCCAGCATATCAATGATATACTGGGCAACAAGATCGCTTATTCTCATAGATTCGTACTCCCGATTGTTATAATATTGTTCTTTGTCTTTGACTTTCTTTGACCTTGTGCTTATAGTTTACAGCTAAAGTCAGTAAAAGTCAAAGTCAAAAAAAGTCAAAACAGACAATTACCGTCGGTTATTTTAAAATAGCTCTCTATTTTGTGTTATTTCTCACTTATTCGAAGTTTTTCACCTTGCGTTAAAATTGCATTTTTACGGATACACATTGATTATACAGCGGTGGGTGAGCGAAAAATAAAGAATATTGGTAAGGATTTAAGGAAGCACTGATTAAATGTGGTGCTTAGATTGCGAAGTCGAATTTTCAGGCAAATTGGACGAAAATACCGCAGGAAGACTGGTCTGTCGGTCAACCCCTCTGTCACTTCGTGACACCTCCCCCACAGGGGGA
>CAMWIZ010000007.1 GCA_947174455.1 uncultured Clostridia bacterium
AATGATACGGCGACCACCGATATCTACACCTCTCTATTCGTCGGCATCGTCAGATGTGTATATTATACAGTTTTATATCTCTGTACGGAAAAACAGTTGCATTTTTTTTGGATGTGTGATATTATACTTAAAGAAAGTAAGATATTGTTAAGTAAAGGAGTGGGCAGCAAACCCGCTCCTTTGTATTTGTTACGGAGGGATTGGATTATATGGCAAAAAATAAGGGCGGAAATACCGTAGAGTCGGTTTCTAAGCTTGTAGAGCCTATAGTAAACGAACTCGGTCTGAGATTGTGGGACGTACGTTATGTAAAAGAGGGGGCTTCCTGGTATCTTAGAATTTTTATTGATAAAGAAACGGGCGTCACTATTGACGACTGTGAAAATGTCAGCCGTGCGGTTGACGCACCTCTTGATGAGCTTAACCCTGTTGAGCAGGCGTACTGCTTGGAGGTATGCTCGCCCGGTATAGAAAGGGAGCTTGTAAAGGACGAACATTTCCTTGAGTATATCGGTGCTGATATTATGGTAAAGATGATAAGACCCATTGAGGGCATTGGCAAAGAGTTTTGCGGTAAGCTGAAGGCCTATGAAAAGGGCGAAATTACAGTGGAGGACCACAGCGGTGAAAATCAGGTGACCTTTAACAAAAAGGACACTGTGTATGTCAAGCTTGATGATTTTGATTGATAATTAAAGCTTTGCAATAAGAAGCAATAAATTACTACTGAAAGGATAGATTGGAAAAATGAAGAAGAAAGCAGTTAATAAGCCGGACGATGCCAAAGAGTTGTACACAGCTTTGCAGGAGCTTGAAAAAACTAAGGGTATTCCCATGGATTATATGCTCGACCAAATAAAAAGATCAATCTGTATCGCCTGCAAAAATAACTACGGCGGTAATGACGATGTTGTGTTTAACATAGATCCCGAACAGGGAATTTTTAAGGTATATCTTCAGAAAACAGTTGTTGAGGAGGTTACCGACCCCAACCGTGAGGTTGACACAAAGCTTGGCAGAGAGCTTGATATTTATGCTGTGCTTGGCAGTAAGGTAAGAATAGCACTTGATACCAAGAATCTTGGCAGAATAGCCGTACAAACAGCAAGAAGTGTTATCCGTCAGGGTATTCGTGACGGCGAAAGGGGAATGATGCTCGCAGAGTTCCGCAGCAAGGTTCAGGAGCTTGTTACTGCTGTTGTAGAAAGCATAGACCCACGTTCGGGTGCTGCAACAATCAAAATCGGACGTTCCGTTGCTGTTTTGCCAAAGAGTGAGCAGGTCGGTTTGGATGATATAAAAGAGGGCAGCCACGTTAGAGTTTACATTTTGGACGTTAAGGAAAGCGAGAAGGGTCCTCGTGCGGTTATTAGCCGTACCCACGCTGATTTTGTTAAGCGTTTGTTTGAGTCTGAAGTTCCGGAAATTTTTGACGGAATTGTAGAAATTAAGTCTGTTGCGAGAGAAGCAGGCTCCCGTACAAAAATTGCCGTGTTCAGTAAGGACGCTGAGGTTGATGCAGTCGGTGCTTGTATCGGTTCAAGGGGTGTTCGTGTTGCTAACATCGTTTCCGAGCTTGGCGGGGAAAAGATTGATATCGTAGAGTATAAGGAGCAGCCGGAGGAGTTCATTGCTGCGGCTCTTTCACCGGCAAACGTTGTTAAGGTTGAAATTATTGACGAGGAGCTTCACTCATGCAGAGTTACCGTTCCCGACAGTCAGCTGTCGCTTGCTATCGGCAATAGAGGTCAGAACGCAAGACTTGCCGCTAAGCTGACAGGCTGGAAGGTTGACATAAGACCTGAGAGCGGTTTCTACGGTGAGGACGATGGGCAGGACGAGGAGAATGCCCAGCCGACAGAGGATTCGGTACAGCCTGAAAATGAATCCGCAGGGGCAGAAGCGGAAATTGCACTGACCGAAGATACAGCAGAGCAAACCACACAGGCTGCCGAGGACGAAGCAGTTGTGCAGGAAACAGCGGCGGAAGAAACAGCAGAGGAGATGCCGAGTGTTGAGGAAACTGCCGTAACAGAGGAAGTTTTTGAGTAATTATTTACGAAGGGCGGAATGACTGTGGTTAAAAAGAAGATACCGTTGCGAAAGTGCAGCGGCTGCGGCGAGATGAAGCCAAAGCGTGAGCTTGTGCGTGTCGTAAAGTCGCCTGAGGTTAAGGACGAAAATGGTGAGGTAATTGCCAACAGCGAGATTTCACTTGACCTTACGGGAAAAAAATCGGGCCGAGGTGCTTATGTTTGCAGAAGTACAGACTGTTTAATGCTTGCCAGAAAGGCAAGACGGTTTGAACGTGCCTTTTCCTGCAAAATTCCCGACAGCGTGTATGATGCTATGGAAAAGGAGCTGACCGCCGGTGGACAGTAAAGCACTTAATTTTTTGGGGCTTGCCAAACGTGCCAACAAACTTACAATAGGCTGTGACAGCGTAGTAGACTCTATGGCACAGGGAAAAAGCAGTTTGGTGCTTATGGCGGGCGATATATCCAATAATACTAAAAAGGTTATACTTAAAAATGCCAAGGCATACGGTGTGCATACAATCATAGTAAAGGGTACTAAGGACGAACTAAGCCATGCTTTGGGAAGATTAACAGCAGTTATTTCCGTTGACGATGAGGGTTTTGCAAGGGGTTTGGAACTCAAGCTTGCCGATGATAAGGAGGAATGTCAATATGATGATTAAATACAGAGTTAATGAGGTTGCTAAGGATTTAAATGTTCCCACCAAGGACGTTATTTCCGTTTTGAACAAGTATACAGGCACTGCCAAAAAGGCACAGACTGCTCTTAATGAGGAGGAGCTTGATATTGTGTTCGAGCACTTCACTCAAAAGTCAAAGACAGAGAATTTTGACGCTTACTATGCTTCGGCACAAAAGGACAACAGCGATGCACAGGGTTCGTCTGTACAGACACAGGACACTGAGAAGGCCGAGAAAAATTCTGCTAAAGAGAGCAAACCGCAGAAAAATCAGGGCAAAAAGCCAAACGGTGAAAAGCAGCCGCAGAAGCAGGGCAGCCAGCCGAACAACAAGAAAAAACCTGAGCAGAAGAACACGCAAAATAACCGTGGCAGTCAAGGTTCCAACGCCACACAGAACAGTGCGGACAGTCAGAAAAGTTATATTAAGGAAGAACCTGCACAAAATACAGGAAGGCGTGGTGCAGGCAGAGTTATCGACACAAGAGCGGCTGTTGTTGATATAGAGAGATATAATGAGAAGTACGACAACCTTGCAAGTGAAAAGGTTAAAACAGAGAACACTGTAAGCAAGCAGAAGATTAACCAGAAGTCACAACGCAGAGGTAAGCCGAGGAACTCACGCAAGGAAACAGAGGCAGAGCGTTTGAAGAGAATTGCAGCGGAAAGAAAGAGTAAGCCTATTACTGTGTCTATTCCGGATGAAATCGTTGTTTCCGAGCTTGCGATGAGATTGAAGGTAACTGCCGCAGAGGTTGTTAAAAAGCTGTTTATGATGGGTTCAATGGTTACGGTAAATGATGTTATCGATTTCGACACAGCGTCGCTTGTTGCTATGGAGCTTCACGCAAGGGTTGAAAAGGAGGTCGTTGTTACCATTGAGGAAAGAATCATTGATGACAGTGAGGACACAGACGACAATCTTGTTGAAAGAGCACCTGTAGTTGTCGTTATGGGACACGTTGACCACGGTAAGACATCTTTGCTTGACGTTATCAGAAAAGCAAACGTAACCGCAACCGAGGCAGGCGGTATTACCCAGCATATCGGTGCTTACCGTGTTAATATCAACAACAGGGATATTACTTTCCTTGATACTCCGGGTCATGAGGCATTCACAACTATGCGAGCAAGAGGTGCACAGGTAACGGATATTGCTATACTTGTAGTTGCCGCAGACGACGGTATCATGCCGCAGACTGTAGAGGCTATCAACCACGCTAAGGCAGCCGGTGTTTCCATAATCGTTGCAATCAATAAGATTGACAAGGACGGTGCAAACATCGACCAGGTTAAGCAGCAGCTTACAGAATATGAACTTGTTCCCGAGGAGTGGGGCGGTGACATACCGTGTATTCCTGTTTCCGCAAAACAAAATATGGGTATTGATGACTTGCTTGAAATGGTTCTTCTTGTTGCAGACATGAAGGAACTGAAGGCTAACCCCGACAGAGCGGCAAAGGGTACTGTTATTGAGGCAAGACTTGATAAGGGCAGAGGTCCTATCGCAACTATGCTCGTTCAGAACGGTACACTTAAAATAGGTGATATAATCGTTGCAGGCACAGCAGTTGGCAGAGTAAGAGCCATGACTAACTACAGAGGTGAAAGAGTTGAGTCCGCAGGTCCGTCTTATCCTGTAGAAATTACAGGTCTTGACGATGTTCCGACAGGCGGTGACATTTTCAATGCAGTTTCTGACGAGCGTCTTGCAAGGGAGCTTGTTGAACAGCGTAAGACAAAGGCTAAGGAAGAAATATTTAATCAGCAGACAAAGGTTACTCTTGATAACCTCTTTGACCAAATGCAGCAGGGTGAGGTTAAGGAGCTGAAGGTAATTGTAAAGGCTGACGTACAGGGTTCTGTAGAGGCTGTAAGGCAATCTCTTGAAAAGCTTACAAATGAGGAAGTAAGAGTTAAGGTTATTCACGGCGGTGTTGGTGCGGTAAGCGAGTCCGACGTAATGCTTGCGGCGGCATCAAATGCCATTATCGTTGGCTTTAACGTAAGACCTGATCCGGTAGCGGCTGAAAATGCAGAGCGTGACGGCGTTGATATGCGTTTGTACAGAATTATTTATGACTGCATTGAGGAAATTGAGTCAGCCATGAAGGGTATGCTTGCACCTAAGACAAGAGAGGTTCTGTTGGGCAGAGCCGAGTGCCGTAATGTAATAAAGATTAAGAATGTAGGATTTATTGCAGGTTCATACGTTCTTTCGGGTAAGGTTGCAAGAAATGCACAGGTTAGAGTAGTGCGTGACGGTATTGTCATCTGTGAGGATACAATGTCATCACTTCAGAGATTTAAGGATGCCGTAAAGGAAGTAGCGGCAGGCTATGAGTGCGGTATAGGACTTGAAAAGTTTGCAGACCTCAAAGAGGGCGATATTCTGGAAGCATTTATCATTGAAGAGTATAGAGAGGACTAAAACTTGATTTAGGATGGATATAGGGTACAGGCAGATTGTTTTCATAAACAATCTGCCGGATTACCATAATCTGTGGGAAATAGAAGGTTTATAAATTTGTTTTGTACAAAAATATAATGCGAAAATTGTAGGAGTTGAATATGGGAAGTCATAGAATGGGAAGAACCACCGAGGATATAAAAAGAGAGCTTACCGCTGTTCTGCGTGAGCTTAAGGACCCACGTGTGGCAAACTCGATGATAAGTATAGTCAGAGTTGAGGTTTCCAACGACCTCAGCTACTGCAAGGTTTATATAAGTGCAATGGAGGGCATTGACAAGGCAAAAGAGGCGGTGAAAGGTCTTAAATCCGCAAGCGGATTTATTCGTCATGAAATTGGTGCAAGGCTTAGCCTGCGTCACGTCCCTGCAATGCAGTTTGAGGCTACCGACTCAATAGAGTACAGTGCCAACATTTCTCGTATGCTGAATGAGCTTGATATAAAGGATGAGGGCGATGAACAGTCTGAATGAGATTGCTTGTTTCTTGATGAGCAGAGATAATTTTGTTATTTTAACTCACCAGTATCCCGACGGAGATACTCTCGGCTCTGCTTTCGCACTTTGCAGGGCATTGCGTAAGCTTGGCAAAAAAGCGAGGGTAATAGTAAACGGAGTACTTGCCGACAAGTTCGCCTTTATGTGCGATGATTTGGAGGAACAGTGCTTTGATTATGAAACCGTGATTGCAGTGGATATTGCTTCTGTGACTTTGCTTGGTGATTTAAGCGAGGAGTTTGCAGGGAGGGTTGATGCTGCAATCGACCATCATGCAATGAACAGTCCCTTTGCAAAGTACACCTATGAGAATCCACAGGCGGCAGCAAATGCCGAGAATATTTTCGAACTTATCAAGCTTATAGGTGTCGAAGTGGACAAAAAAACAGCCGACTGTATATATACGGGGTTATGTACAGATACAGGATGCTTTAAATTCTCCAACGTTACACCTCAAACAATGAGAATGGCGGCGGAGCTTATGGAGCTCGGCTGTGACAGTGCCTTGATTAACCGTGTTATGTTTGACACAAAATCCATGGCGAGAATTCGCATAGAATCTGCCGCACTCAATACACTTGCCATGTACTGCAATAATAAAATAGCAGTGATATATACTTCATTGCAGATGGAGAAGGACGCAGGTGTAAGAGAGTCTGATACTGACGGAATCGCTGCGTTGCCACGGCAAATCGAGGGTGTAATAATCGGTATTACCATTAAAGAAAAGCAGGCTGGTAAGTATAAAATCAGTGTGCGTACAACAGACGGCTGCGATGCGGCGAGTATTTGCAGAGCATTTGGAGGCGGCGGACATCACGCTGCGGCAGGCTGTGCGATTGACGGTACGTTAGAAGAAGTAAGGGAAAAGCTTGTCACAGAAGCAAAGAAAGCTTTGTGTGGTTGATATTGCGGAGGAGTACACATGGACGGAGTTATTGTTGTAAATAAACCGCAGAATTTCACTTCCTTCGATGTTGTTGCGATTTGCCGCCGACTGTGCGGTCAAAGAAAAATAGGACACACAGGAACGCTTGATCCCATGGCAACAGGCGTACTTCCGCTTTTGCTCGGAAATGCGACAAAGGCACAGGACATCCTGCCGGACAGCGACAAGGAATATGTCGCACAGTTCAAACTGGGTATAACTACCGATACGCTGGATATTTGGGGACAGGTAAAAAGCGAGGCGGAATTTGGTGAATGGACTGAAAAAATGCAGGAACTTATACCACGCTTCACAGGTAAGATAGAACAGATTCCACCCATGTATTCGGCAGTGCAGAAAAACGGTGTAAGGCTTTATGATCTCGCAAGACAGGGGATAGAGGTTGAACGTGAAAAAAGGATTGTGACAATTTCTAAGCTGGAGCTTTTAGATTGTGACGAGAAGCAGGGAACGGGAAAATTGTGCATTGCTTGCTCAAAGGGTACATATATCCGCACTTTGATAGATGACTTGGGAAAAGAGCTTGGCTGCGGTGCTGTTATGACCTCGCTTGTCAGAACCAGAGCGTGCGGTTTCTCTTTGGAAGATGCCATTTCTCTTGATGATTTAAGGGGTCTTTCAGACGAAGGAAAGGCAAGCGAAAACACTAAAAAGCTGCTATGCTCCAGCGAAAGTCTTTTCAGAGAGTACAGGCTTATTCGGGTAAGTCCAAAGCAAACGGTACGCTTTGCAAACGGAAATCCGCTTGATATATCGAAAACATCCGTCTCAAGCAGTGCGGCGGATGGCGAGATTTTCAGAATAGGTTCAAGGACGGGTGAGTTTCTCGGACTGGGCAAAGCGGAGTGTGAAAGCGGACTGATAAAGGTGTACAAGCTTTTTCCAAACACGGAAAGCAGCGGATAAATTCCACAGACCTGTTCTGTTGTACTAAATTATAACGTTTAAGGAGAAAAGATATGAAAAAGCTATTTATGGCAGGCTTGATGGCTGTTTTGTGTGCAACGATTTTTGCAGGCTGTAATTCCTCAGCACCGCAGACGTCATCAAATTCCTCCGATACGGCAAGTGGTGATACACTGAATGCCGCTGATGGGGTTACATCGGGCAAGGGTGATAATCTGACCGATTTTGCAAATTATATGTTGGAAAATGAGTTTATATCAGGTGACAGTACAGAAACCTCAGCTTCCTTAATAGGTGCAAGCAAGGGTGTTCGTTTCACTATGTCATCGGGTACTTCAAAGTATTTTGTGGAGCTGTATGAATACGACTTAGACAACATTAACAACACAGCAAGCACAACGATAGCTAACGCAAAGGCAGACGGAAGCTTTACACTGTTTGATAATACAACAAGTGCAACGCAGAACACCGTTGCAGCTGTTTCCGCAGACGGACGTTTTCTCATGCTTTATACAGATGCGTCAACAAATGAAAACAATGTAAACAAGAAAAATGATGCGGTAGCTGCTGTTCAAAATTATAATAAGTAATATCATTAAAACCCCTTTCTTTGTATTTTCTACAATTTTATTACGCATAAGAATGTAGATGTTTGGCGAATTTACACTATTGACTTATTTTGGACTTTGGTATATAATTTCACTTGTAAACAGCAAAGACGCTGAAAGCATACGGCTTTCGGCGTCTTTTTTGCATTTGATGCTAATATAATAATGTTATGACATCAAAAATTATTGTAATATATTGGAGGAAGATACTTATGTCAAACGTACCTGAGCTGTTCGGTTCTCTCGTTTTTAACGAAACAACAATGAAAGAAAGACTTCCGAAGCAAACATACAAGGCACTTCAGAAAACTATGAAAGAGGGAGCTCCTCTTGATATCAATGTAGCTAATATAGTGGCTAATACTATGAAGGATTGGGCTATTGAGCATGGCTGTACGCATTACACTCACTGGTTCCAACCTATGACAGGTGTAACTGCTGAGAAGCACGACAGCTTTATCACACCGACTGACGATGGCAATGTTATTATGGAATTCAGCGGCAAGGAGCTTATCAAGGGTGAGCCTGATGCCTCCAGCTTCCCGTCAGGCGGACTTAGAGCTACATTTGAGGCTCGTGGCTATACAGCTTGGGACCCAACGTCTTACGCTTTCATTAAGGACGGTTCATTGTGTATTCCTACCGTATTCTGTTCCTACACAGGCGAAGTTCTTGATAAGAAAACACCGCTCCTCCGTTCAATGGAGCGTATCAGCGTAGAGGCTGTAAGACTTCTCAGACTTTTCGGTGACACAGAAACTACAAGAGTAAACACGACAGTTGGCCCTGAGCAGGAGTACTTCCTTATTGAAAAGGATATCTTTGACAAGAGAAAGGACCTCACATATACAGGCAGAACACTTTACGGTGCCCGTGCACCTAAGGGTCAGGAGTTGGACGACCATTACTTCGGCAAGATTAAGGCAAGAGTTTCTGAGTATATGAAGGATCTTGACGAGGAACTTTGGAAGCTTGGAATTTATGCCAAGACAAAGCACAACGAGGTTGCACCGGCACAGCATGAGCTTGCACCGATTTTCACAACAACAAACCTTGCAACCGACCATAACCAGATTATGATGGAAATGATGAAGAGAGTTGCAAACCGTCACGGTATGGAGTGCCTCCTCCATGAAAAGCCGTTTGCAGGCGTAAACGGCAGCGGTAAGCACAACAACTGGTCCATCAGCACAAATACGGGCAGAAATCTGCTTGAGCCGGGCAAAAACCCGTATAATAATCATGAATTTTTGCTTTTCCTTGTTGCAGTAATCAAGGGTGTTGACGAGTATCAGGATTTGCTTAGAGTTTCCGTTGCTTCTGCAGGCAATGACCATAGACTTGGTGCTAATGAAGCACCTCCGGCTATTATGTCCATGTTCCTCGGTGACGACCTTACTGCTATACTTGACAGCCTTGTGGAAGGTAAGGAGTATGACGGTGCACAGTCCACTAAAATGGATATGGGTGTTGAGGCTATTCCTGAGTTTAAGAAAGATGCAACAGACCGTAACCGTACATCTCCGTTTGCATTTACCGGCAACAAGTTTGAGTTCCGTATGCTTGGTTCAAGCGTAAACATTGCTTGCCCTAACATCATGCTCAACACTATTATAGCTGAGCAGCTTGCAGAATTTGCCGATGCACTTGAAGGTGTTGAGAACTTTGACGAAGCAGTAGTAGAGCTTATCAAGAAAACATACACGGAGCATAAGCGCATTGTATTTAATGGCAACAACTATTCCGACGAATGGGTTGCAGAGGCAGAGAGAAGAGGCCTTTATAACCTCCGTACTCTTCCTGAGGCACTTCCGCATTATATTGATGAAAAGAATATTGAGCTATTTTCCAAGCACAAGGTTTACACTCCTATTGAGATGCACTCACGTTATGAAATTCTGCTTGAGGAGTACGTAAAAACACTTAACATTGAAGCACTGACAATGCTTGACATGGCTAAGAAAGATATTATCCCTGCCGTTTCTAAGTATGTTAAGAGCCTTACAGATACAGCTTTGGCAAAGAAAGCACTTTCTGCTGAGATTACAGCAGAGGTTGAGGTGGAGCTTATTAACAAGCTTTCAAAATTGCAGCTTTGCTTCTCTAAGAGAATTGATAAGATTGATGCACTTCTTATTAAAGTTTCCGATATTTCTGATATGCAGGAGCTTGCAAATTTCTACGGCGGCGAGGTATTCCCTGCTATGCAGGAGGCTCGTGCTGTTGCCGATGAAATGGAAATGTCCATGGACGCAGAGTTCTGGCCATACCCCTCTTACGGTCAAATGCTCTACAGCGTAAAATGATTTAACACTTCACTATAATTGCAATAAACAAGCACCGTATCCGAAACCGTTTGAAAGGTTTCGGATACGGTGCTGTTTTATGATATCTAATGCAGTAAAAAAAGAACAGTATAAACATATATCGCACATTATTCTTTTTTACTAAAAAACATTCTGGTTTCCTCTGCTACCGTGTTTCGCATAAGCCACAGTGCAGTTAAATTTGGCAGTGCCATAAGTGCGTTAAGAATATCTGCAAGCTCCCACATTACGTCTGCTGTTATCAAAGGGGCAATTACCAGAACCAGGACATACACAACTCTGAACAACTGTATGAAATTTTTTCCGAACAAATACTCTGCACAGCTTTCTCCATAGTACGACCAACCCAATATTGTGGAAAAGGCAAAGGTTATCATACCAAAAACAAGTATAGGTGTTCCGATACAAGGTATCTGTGCAAATGCTGCCGCAGTAAGCTCGCCGCCCGACAGATTATTTACATCAATGCAGTCATACTTCACAATGCTGCTTACAATAACCAGTCCCGATATTAAGCAAAGCACAACGGTATCCCAAAATGTTCCGGTAGATGATACAAGAGCCTGCCGAACGGGACTCTTTGTTTGTGCGGCGGCTGCAACTATCGGGGCAGAACCCATGCCCGACTCGTTAGAAAACAGTCCCCTTGAAATTCCGAACCTTATTGCCGAGCTTACCGTATAACCCACCAATCCGCCTGCCGCCGCCGTTGGAGTAAAGGCGGACTTTACTATCAGCAAAACTGTGTCAGATAAGACATCATGATTGAGTACAAGTATTATGATACACCCAAGCACATACAAACCTGCCATGAGCGGTACAAGCTTTTCGCAGACAGAGGATATGGACTTTACTCCACCGAAAATTACCAAGCAGACAGCAAAGGCACAAATTGTTCCCACCAAAACGGGTACTGTAGGCACTGTAAATGAAAACAGACTAAAATGCAGAGAGCGGCCGTTTTTTACAGTATTTGTCACTATCTCGGAAATTGAGTTTATCTGCACACCGCAGCCAACTCCAAAGGCCGAAAGAACTGTGCAAACCGCAAAAAAATTTGCAAGACCTTTTTTGTGAAGCTGATTTTCCAAAACATACATAGCACCGCCCAAGGTTCTGCCGTCGTCGGTTTTAACACGGAACTTTACAGCGATAAGCGATTCGGCGTACTTTGTAGCTATACCCAGTATTCCCGTAAACCAGCACCAAAAAACCGCACCTGCACCGCCTAATGCAACCGCAGTGCCAAGCCCTATTATATTTCCTGTGCCGATTGTTGATGCAAGTGCGGTGGTTAGAGCCTGAAATGGGCTGACATCACCCTCACAGCCTTTTTCCTTTGTAACTGAAAATTTTATTGCAAGTGGCAGATGACGTTGTATCAGTCCTGTTTTAACGGTCATAACCAAATGAGTTCCCGTAAGTATTACAAGCATAGGCAGTCCCCAAATAATACTGTTAAGCGTCCCTATCAAATCAGCCAAACCACACGCCTCCTAATTGCCAAAATAACAAAAAAATACCGCACAAAGCATATTTGTCCTTTGTGCGGTAATGCTTTATTCAATTTGTATTTACTGCAGAGCTGATTTATTCCCTATTTGTTTAACAAAGGTATACTGTGTACTGC
>CAMWIZ010000008.1 GCA_947174455.1 uncultured Clostridia bacterium
CGATAAAATAGAGCATAATTTTAACGTAATAAAAAATTCGGTATCGCACAGTGCAAAGCTATGCTGTGTAGTTAAAGCGGATGCCTACGGTCATGGCTCACCGGAGCTTTCTGCGTTTTATGAGAGGTTGGGTGCAGATTTTTTTGCGGTTTCCAATTTAGAGGAAGCGTTGGAGGTTCGAAGCAGCGGTGTAACGAGGCCAATACTTATATTGGGCTATACCCCGGCGGATTGGGTAAAGGAACTTGCAGACAACAATATTTCTCAGACTGTATTTTCCCTTGAATACGGCAAGGAGCTTGCAGACGCTGCGGTAAGACTTGGTGTTACAGTAAAGGTTCACATTAAAATTGACACAGGTATGAGCCGTATTGGCTTTATGTGCCAGGATGTTGAGAGTGACGATGCACCTCAGCAGGCTTATAAGGTATTCAAGCTTGACGGTTTGAAAGTTGAGGGGATATTTACCCATTTTGCTGTTGCCGATGAAAAAGAGGAGGGCAGAGAGTACACAGAGCATCAGCTTGAATGCTTTGGTTTCGTAATTGATTCCCTGCGTAAGCGAGGTGTGGAAACAGACAAGCTTATTTGCCACTGCGCAAACAGTGCGGCAATAATGGACTACCCCAATGCACACATCAATATGGTTCGTGCGGGAATAATACTGTATGGTCTTGCTCCGTCAGGTAAGCTTAGGGGACAACTGGACTTGCAGCCTGCAATGGAGATAAAATCCGTTGTCGCTCATATTAAAGAGATTAAGGCAGGTACTACAGTCAGCTACGGCAGGACCTTTACCGCTGAAAAAAACATGAAGATAGCAACAGTTCCCATAGGCTATGCAGACGGATATATAAGGAATCTGTCGGGCAATGCCTATATGTCGGTAGGCGGTGTAAGAGCAAAGGTCGTGGGAAGAATTTGCATGGATCAGTGTATGCTTGATGTTTCGTATATAGATAATGTTAAGGTTGGAGATACTGTTACTGTAATAGGCAGTGACGGCAGTACGGAGATAAGCACCGATGAGGTGGCGTCTTGGACAGGCACTATAAACTATGAGGTTGTGTGCTTGGTTGGTAAAAGAGTTCCAAGAGTGTATATTCAAAATGATGAGGTAACGGGTGTAAAAAGTTTGATTTAAAAGGTTTAACAAAAATGTTTTATAGTAATGTAAGCTTATAATAACGAAAGAGGTGCAGCTCATGACTTTACTTGCAGTTGACGGCAACAGCATAGTTAACAGAGCCTTCTATGGTATAAAGATGCTCACGACATCGGACGGAAAATTCACAAACGCAATATACGGATTTTTAACCATGCTTGAAAAAATTAAGAGTATGACTAATCCTGATGCAGTTGCCATTGCATTTGATATGCATTCCCCAACATTTCGTCACAAGGCTTATGACGGCTATAAGGCCGGCAGAAAGGGTATGCCGCCTGAGCTTGCAGAGCAGTTCCCTGTATTAAAAGAACTTCTTTTGGCATTAGGGTACAGACTTGTTGAATGTGAGGGTTATGAGGCTGACGATATCCTCGGTACATTGTCCGATGTATGTGACAGAACAGGCAATGAATGCGTTATTGCCACGGGTGACAGGGACTCGTTACAGCTTATTACGGATAATGTCAGCGTAAGGCTTTCACGTACAAAGAACCATGCACCTGTTGTTGACCTGTATGATACTGCAAAAATCCGTGAGGAGTACGGAGTAGAGCCTGCCCAGCTTATTGAAATCAAGGCTTTGCAGGGTGACAGTTCAGACAATATTCCGGGTGTTAAGGGTATAGGCCCGAAGGGTGCAGGGGACTTGATTCAGAAATTTGGTAATATTGA
Source organism: uncultured Clostridia bacterium (assembly GCA_947174455.1). Classification (GTDB taxonomy): domain Bacteria; phylum Bacillota; class Clostridia; order Oscillospirales; family Acutalibacteraceae; genus RUG592. Next base: position 1,841 of record CAMWIZ010000008.1, read on the forward strand.
TTATATTTACGATAATATTGACACATTGGATATAAAGGCAGCTGTCAGAAATAAGCTTATTGCCGATAAGGACAACGCCTTTATGAGCCGTATGCTTGGTACTATATGCAAGGACGCTCCAATAGATACTGATTTAACAGGGTATTCCGTAGGTGAGGGCGATAAGCAGAGGGCAGTGCAGATGCTTCGTTCTTTGGAACTTAACACCTTTATCGAAAAGTGGGGTCTCAGTGTATACAATTCTGAGATTATGCAGTCTGCCTCGGAAGAAAACGAACAGGCAGAGCTTGACACGGAAATTTCTGTTGACAAAGCAGTGGAAAAAACAGAAGAACTTGGTAAGTCTGTATTCCTTTCAGATTTTGAAGGTGATGTACTGCGTGCTGTTTATGTAAATCTTGAAGACAAAGTTGCTGTACTTGTCGGCACAGACGCAGAGGATTTTTTGAAGAAAATTTTACCTAAAGGTAATGTTAAAAAAATCACAGCAGACAGTAAAAAGCTTTTTGCATTCGCAATACAAAACGGTGTGGACACAGACGGTATTGATTTTGACATTCAGCTTGCGGCATATATTCTTAATCCGTCAGCAAACTCTTACGCTGTTGACAGGATGCTTGATGAGCATAATATTGCGGTGGTGCCTTACGATGAATCTTTGTTGTATGACAGCACATTGTCAGCACAGACTGCCGCCTTGCCAAGGCTTGCTGAGAAAATATCAGCTCAACTTGACGCAAACGGTCAGACAGAACTTTTGAGGGAAATGGAAATTCCTCTTGCAAGGGTTCTTGCTGATATGGAAATTCTCGGTGTTAAGGTGGATAAGCAAGGTATAATTGAATACGGCGAAATGCTCTCAAAAAAGGTATGCGAGCTTACCGAAGAGATTTACAGTGAGGTGGGTTATGAATTTAACATAAATTCGCCCAAGCAGCTGGGAGTTGCCTTGTTTGAAAAGTTAGGTCTGCCTTGCTCAAAGAAAACCAAGACGGGTTACTCCACAAATGCTGAGGTTTTAGAAGGTTTACGCTATGCTCACCCTGTAATAAACAAGATTCTGGAGTACCGTTCGCTTTCTAAACTGAAATCAACTTATTGTGACGGACTGGTAAAGGAGACCGATGAAAACAACAGAATACATTCTGTATTTAATCAAACCGAAACAAGAACAGGAAGAATAAGCTCATTAGAGCCTAATCTTCAGAATATTCCCGTAAGAACCGAGGTAGGCAGGGAACTGAGAAGATTTTTTGTTGCTCAAAACGGCTGGACTCTTGTAGATGCGGACTACTCACAAATTGAGCTTAGAGTTCTTGCACATATTGCAGATGATAAGGAAATGATAAAGGCTTTTACGGACGGAGTGGACGTTCATACCGTGACTGCCGCACAGGTTTTCAATTTGCCTGTTGATATGGTTACCTCATCAATGCGAAGCAGAGCGAAGGCTGTAAACTTCGGTATAGTATACGGAATAGGTGCTTTTTCACTTTCAAAGGATATCGGTGTAACACGCAAGGAAGCAGACAACTATATTAAAGCATATCTTGCACATTACAGCGGTGTTGACGCTTATATGAACGAGGTAGTACAAGAGGCAAAGGAACGTGGCTATGTAGAAACTATGTCGGGCAGACGCAGATATTTGCCTGAGCTTGCTTCGTCCAACCACAACATGAGGTCGTTTGGCGAGCGTGTTGCAAGAAATATGCCTATTCAGGGTGCTGCCGCAGATATAATTAAAACAGCAATGATTAGAGTTTACAACAGATTGAAAAGCGAGAATATGCAGGCAAAGCTTATATTGCAAGTGCATGATGAATTGATAGTCGAGGCGCCCAAGGAGGAGGCGGAGAAAGCCGCACAAATTCTGACAGAGGAAATGGAAAATGCGGTAAAGCTGAGCGTTCCGCTCACCGCCGATGCCAATATCGGCGACACATGGTATGATGCAAAGGGATAAATGAGAACCTGCGGAGGTTGGTGGAATGGAAGAGCTTAACGAAAAAATAGAAACTGAGAAGTGTTCGGAAGAGGAAGATCAATTCGAAAAAGAATTCGAAGAAGAAAGGTTTGCACGCAACGGTCTTACTTTAGTTATGCTTCTGACAAGTGTATTTACTATTTTGTACCACATTATAGACAGATGTTTAGTTGTCGGAGCGGCTTGTGTGTATTTAAATACCGCAGTCAGCTTTTTGATAGTAGCCACGAATATAGTGTATGTGATTTTCTTTTTTGCTGTAATCCGAAAGATGGAAACTTATAGAGGAGTTTATGTATTATGGATTGTTATGGCGGTTCTCGGTATTGTTTCATCAACTGTTGACGCAGTTAACTATGTAAAGGATATGACGGGCGGTACGAAAACGCAGCAGATCGAGGTTTACTATGCAGGGGAAAATTACATTACCTTTACAGACGAAAACGGTGAGAGCGTCCGGCTTGATATTACGCAGAAACTGATTGATGAAATTAACGAAAAATGTCCGATTGATGCAGATGCAGATTATGTTAGCTTGGATACAAACTCGTCGAGGAGAGTTAAACCACGCAAAAACAGCATAACGGTCGAGTATTTCCCTAACACGGAAACACTGAGCAAAATTATTTTTTAATAGAAGGAGGGAGTCTGTATGTACAAAAGACTTTGTGATTATATTGAGTATATTAAGGGAGCAACCGAACAGGAAAAGTTAAAAAAACTCTCAAAGGATGAGCTTGTCGCACTGAAGGAAGATTTGTTACTGCAAATCAGTTTCTTTCAACACGAAAGATTTATTCATCTTATAGTAACGGTATTGTTTGCATTATGTGCCGTTGCGGTACTGATTGCAATGACATATTTTAAGTCTGTTGCTATGCTTATATTGTTTGTGCTGATACTGGTACTTCTGTTTCCGTACATTATTCATTATTTCCACTTGGAAAACGGTGTGCAGGAGCTGTATACATACTATGACCGCATTATCGGCAAAAGTTTTGGTGAAAAGAAAAAGTGAGCAGCACCCTTGCCGACGTTCGTAATTGCCATAACGCTTTGCATTAGGAAAGCGGAGGGTGGAACGATGACTTTACTTCTTAATAAAAGGCAAAGGTGGGTAGAACCTGCTGTAAGTGGTTCTACCCCAAGAATAAAATTTTATAATATAGTACGCAAAATATAAAAGCCACATGGCAGTGACGGAGGAAATATCACTGCTATGTGGCTTTTCTTTAATTATCATTATCTTTTCCACAATGAATTGAAAATATGAGGAAAAGTGATGTTGATTTAGTTTTCGCTGTCTATATATTCAAATCTCGGAACTTTTCTGCCATCGACTTCAACAACATCACAGAACATTTTTGCAGGTCTTACCCAGTAATCACCGTTGTTGTAAAGCTGCTTGTAAATAACAGTCTTTTCCAATGTTTCCGAGTCTGTTGCAAACGCTATAACCGCATACTCATTTCCCTTGAAGTGACGGTACCTGCCAAGTTTAATATCTGTTTCTTTTTCAACTTCCTGCTCAGTGTCTTTACAATCGGAATTAGCTTCGGCAGAGGGAATTTCAACCTTTACGTTTGCTTCCTTATTGATTTGCTCACAGAAATCTTTGTAGTTGAAATAACCGTTATGAAGTACAAGAACTCTTGAACCGTTTGCAGGAATCATAATATGAACATGGTTGTTTTCTACTCTGTACTCGCTTCCGTCTATCAGTACATCTGTCAGAACACATCCGCCCTCAATGTTAAAGTCAACCCAAACCTCGCTGTCGTTAACGTTTAGTGCGGTAAGAACCGTTTGGTCATTTGTAAATCTTTTAAATACAAGCTGTTCATTTCTTATAAGCACGTTTTCAAATTTACCTTCGCACAAAGCCTTGAAGTGTTTCTTTACAGCGGAAAGCTTGCTTATGTGCGTTGCAAGTCCCGTGTAATCGTGCGGTGCAGAGGAGAGGTCAAGCGTAGGACGCAGCATATCGTCACTGTTGTTTGTTCTCTTTCCTTCAATCGCCCATTCGCTTCCGTAGTAAATTGATGGAACACCGGGCATTGTGAACAGCAATGTATGAACATTTTTTATGTGCTGAATGTTTTTTAGTGTACTTGCTATACGGTTGACGTCATGGTTATCAACAAAATTGTACAGGCAAAGGTTTTGGTATATTCCGCCGTTTGCAAACTGCCTTTGCATTGAGTGTGCAATCTCAAAGTAGTTTTTGTCGTTATGCGAGGAGTATATACCCTTGTAGCACTCATAGTTTGTTACAGAGTCCATCATGTACGGGTTTGCCCAACGGTTGTAGTCACCGTGGATTATTTCACCCATAAGCCAAAATTCGGGATCCTTTTCCTTACAGAAACGGCGAAGCTCTTTGAAGAATTCCGGGTCTATGCAGTCTGCCGCATCAAGTCTTAAACCGTCAATGTGAAACTCGTCCATCCAAAGCTCCACTGCTTTTATAAGATGACCCACAACAGCGGGATTTTTTAAATTAAGCTTTACAAGGTCGTAATGACCGCTCCAGCCCTCGTACCAGAAATTATCACCGTAGGGTGAACGTCCGTCAAAGTTAAGATTTTGGAACCAAGAGGAATATTGTGATGCCTGTCCGTTCTTCTGTACGTCTTGAAATGCCCAGAAATCTCTGCCAACGTGGTTGAACACGCCGTCCAAAACGATTCTTATACCGTTTTCGTGGAGTTTATCACAAATTTTCTTAAAGCTTTCGTTGTCACCTAAACGACAGTCTATATGATAGTAATCGCTTGTATCATAGCCATGCTTTTTGGACTGAAACACAGGTCCGAGATAAAGTGCGTTAACCCCCAATTCTTTCAGATGAGGAATCCAGTCTGTCAGTTTATCAAGTCTGTATTCTGTTATGCCGTCGTTATATTCGGGGCATCCGCAGAATCCGATGGGATAGATATGGTAGAACACAGAATTTTTGATCCATTGACTCATAATAAAATATCAACCTTTCGCAGTAACATATAAATATACATTATGTACGCTTAACAGCGTTATAGCATATATATTTTACAACATCTCTTGTGAAAATGCAACTGTTTTTTGTTATTTTTACTAATTCATTTGATGCTTGACAATTCAACAGGCTGTAAACCCTTATATATTTTTCCACTTAATAATAATGTTATGCAGAATTTATCGTTCTTATTTGTAAATTTTTTGTCATTGTCTTAATTTATTGTGGAAATTATATCCGTATTGTATTATAAACATTAGGGCGATACAGAACAATTATAATGAGCGAATTGCTTTATTGGTTCTTTTGGCATATCACGTAAAGATCAGGCAGGTACATTGGCACTTGTCAGGCTTTTATGCGGTATGTTGAAGAAAATGCAGAAAAAGCATTGAAGTTTTACTACGGAGGAAAAGATATGAATATTTGGCACGATATGAGTGAAAAGAGAATTGCTGCGGAGGACTTTGTTGCCGTGGTGGAAATACCAAAGGGCAGTAAGGTTAAGTATGAGCTTGACAAGGAAACGGGAATGATTGTTCTTGACAGAATACTGCATACATCAACTCACTATCCGGCAAACTACGGTTTTATTCCCAGAACCTATGCAGATGACGGAGATCCGCTTGATGTTCTGGTGCTTTGTTCTGAGCAGGTTTACCCGCTTACCTTGGTAAGATGCTACCCCATCGGTGTAATGAATATGATAGACAACGGCAGAAAAGATGAAAAAATCATCGCCATACCTTTCAGCGACCCTACATATAATAATTATTCGGATATCACACAGCTCCCACAGCATATTTTTGACGAGATGAAGCATTTTTTTACGGTGTACAAGGCTCTTGAGCATAAGGAAACTGCAGTAAATGAGGTCGAGGGCAGGGAAAAGGCAGTTGAAATAATTCAAAGTACAATTGATTCCTACAAGAAAAAATACGGTGGTGAAAAGTAATGAATTATTTTGTTGAGTCCAAAAGATGTAAATATATACGTCGTGTGCTTATTGCATTGTTTGTGGTTTGCGGTTACCTCTTGTCAACTACCTACGCAATAGATGTTGTTGAGGTTAACGGCGAACAGGTGTTGTCGTATATGACTGCACTTAATCTCGCTTTCGGTACGCTTGGCGGTGAGATACCTGTATATACAAATAAGATTGCGATTATTTTCTTTATAATTCCCCTTGTTGGCTTTTTGTTTATGATGTTTGACAAGAAGTCAAATGTAAAAAATATTGTTGGGATGATATGCGGAATAATCGGTGCTTTGTCAATAAGCTTTATGATAGGTGTAAATATTGGCATGGGTTCTATGGTAAGTGTACTGCTTTACTTTATAATAACGGTTTTGTCGGCCTTTGCCGCACTTTTTCACCGTCAGGACAAAACGAACAGCAAGGAAACCAAAAGACTTTCGGTTCATGAGTGATTTTTTTGATGTAAGGATATTTCCTCAAAAAACTGATTTAATCCTTATGCCGAATATGTGACAGCACAGTGTTAAAATGATACAAAATTTGTGGCATTTTGTGTATTGACAAATGAAATTCTATCGGGTATAATGTAATGCGGTATTTCAAGTAGTTTGGAGTTTCGGCATTATATTTTGAGGTGCGTTTATGCTTTTGGATTTGAAAAAAGTTTTTTTAAGCGAGGACGAATCACTCACAATCGACTGCGATTTGGATTTGCAAGAGTTGGAGTTTAACGGGACTAGGCCACTGGCAACACCTATAAAGGTCTCCGCTCAGGCAGTCAATCGTGCAGGTGTAGTGGGATTGTCTGTTGTGGCACGTTTTGAATATGATGCTCCGTGTGATCGCTGTGGCGAAAGGAAGGTTACTGATCTTGAGTACAGCTTTGAGCATACGCTTGTACAGTCCTTAGTCGGTGAGAATGAGGGCGAGTATATTGAAACACCCGACTATCAGCTTGATTTGGACGAGCTTGTCACGGCAGATATAGTTTTGGAGCTTCCGTCAAAGTACCTTTGTACCGACGGCTGCAAGGGATTATGTCCAAAGTGCGGCAGAAACTTGAATAAGGGTGACTGCGGCTGTGACACACGTCAGATAGACCCTCGTTTAGAGGTTCTTAAAAATCTTTTATAAAAACCGAATGCTGTTAGGTATTCAATTATTACTATAAGGAGGTGCTCGTAATGGCAGTACCAAAGAGAAAGTTATCAAGTGCAAGACAGAACAAAAGACGCAGTAACGTGTGGAAGCTGAAGGCTCCTGCTCTCTCAATTTGCCCTAATTGCGGTGAGTACAAGGCTCCCCACAGAGTATGCGGCGAATGTGGTTATTACAATGGTAGGGAAGTAATCAAAAAGGAAGCTTAATCCTTCTATTATTTCCTTGGAGTAGAGGAGGGAATTTCCCCCCTCTATTTTTTTGTTTATGAATAAAAGTCTTTGGCAATGCTAAGATAGGGGCAGGGATTGAAGCGGATAGGTACTATATCCCTATTAACACCATTGTACAGTATTGCATGATTATCCCAAAGGACAGAACCAAGCCCTTAGCAGTTTCCCAATGCAATCGTTACATTTCAGTGTAGTGTTGTTTAGTTGGGTTTGCCTTTTATTTATGCGGTGCTGCTTGAGGGTGAGATTCTTAAGGAACCCCTGAATAAATACCGCTTGAGGGCTTGGCACTCATCTTGCTTGCGGCTTCTTGTCAACTTGAACTCAAATCCATTGAAATACATCAGTATTCCTGCGGTATTTTCGTCCAATTTGCCTGAAAATACGATTTTGCAATCTAAGCACCATATTTAATCAGTGCTTCCTTAACATATTTCAAATTGTAGACAGAGAGGAGAATGTGCAGTGGCAAAACCAATAGTTGCTATTGTCGGCAGACCTAATGTCGGCAAGTCTACCTTGTTTAACAAGCTTATAGGTCAAAGATTGTCCATAGTTGACGATACGCCGGGTGTAACAAGGGACAGAATTTACGGTGATTGCGAATGGAAAGGCAGAGCCTTTACCATTGTTGATACCGGAGGTATCGAGCCAAAAACCGATGATATTATACTTTCACAGATGAGAAGACAGGCAGAGCTGGCCATAGAAGCGGCTGATGTCACAATTCTTGTTGTAGATGTAAAAACAGGCATGGTTGCCACCGATATGGAGGTTGCCTCTATGCTGCTTAAGAGCGGCAGACCCGTTGTGCTTTGTGTTAACAAATGCGACAGCATTGGCGAGCCATCCGCAGATTTTTACGAGTTTTATAATCTCGGCCTGGGGGATCCCATACAGGTGTCCTCAGTTCACGGTCACGGTACGGGTGATTTGCTTGACGCTGTTGCTGAGTATTTGCCTGACTACGGCGATGAACATGAAGAAAGTGACGTTATTTCTGTTGCCGTAATAGGAAAGCCGAATGCAGGAAAATCATCTCTCATCAATAAAATTGCAGGTGAGGACAGATGCATAGTGTCAAATATTGCAGGTACTACGAGAGATACCATTGATACACTTATTGAAAATTCGCACGGAAAATTTAATCTTACCGATACAGCAGGACTTCGCAGAAAAAGCAGAGTAGAGGATAATATTGAGCGTTACAGCATTCTCAGAGCAAAAATGGCGATTGACAGGAGTGATGTATGCGTTATTATGATTGATGCAACCGAGGGTTTTACAGAGCAGGACTCAAAGGTAGCCGGACTTGCACACGAAGCAGGCAAGGGTTGCATTATTGCGGTGAATAAGTGGGACGCTGTTGAGAAGGACGGCAAAACTATGGATACATTCCGTAAAGACCTTGAAAAGGATTTTTCGTTTATGTCTTATGCACCGATGATTTTTATTTCTGCAAAGACGGGGCAGCGACTAGATAAGCTGTTTGAACTTATCAAGATTGTTGCTGCTTCCAATGCTATGAGAATTAAGACGGGCGTACTTAACGACATCTTGGCAGAGGCTGTTGCAAGAGTTCAGCCGCCAACAGATAAGGGCAGACGTTTGAAAATATTCTATATGACTCAGGCATCCACAAAGCCGCCGACATTTGTCTGCTTTGTAAACAGTGCAGAACTTTTCCACTTTTCGTACAGACGTTATTTGGAGAACAGAATCAGGGACAGTTTTGGGTTGGAGGGGACTCCAATTCACTTTGTGGTAAGGGAACGTGGAGATAAATCTTAAATAGATTTTACTGTGTCAATGCTTTGCGGTTAATGTTCCGTATTAGCTGTGCGGTATTACTTTGAGGCAAAAATGGAAAACATAATTAAAAAGGTGTAGTAGAATATGGATGTAATAACTATAGTGAAAATAGCAGCAGTTGCGGTTATTGCCTACTTACTGGGCAGCATAAATGTTGCAATCGTTGTGACAAAGCTATTCACAGGTAAGGATATACGCACAATGGGAAGCGGCAATGGCGGTTTTACAAATGTAATGCGTTCGGTTGGAACAACAGCCGGAATAATTACTTTTGCAGGTGATTTTTTGAAGTGTGTTGCGGCTGTACTGCTTGGCGGCATTGCATTTAGTTCAATCAGCTTTGGCAATGCAAGTGTAACGGAGCTTGCAGGCTACGGAAAGTACCTTGCTGGAACGTGTTGTTTTTTGGGGCATATATTCCCCGTCTATTTTAAGTTTAAGGGCGGCAAGGGAGTAGTAACTATGGCGGCACTTGGTGCGGTTATAAATTTTCCCGTGTTCCTTATCTCCTTATTGGCATTTGCGGTAGTTTTTCTGATAACCAAGATTATTTCTATAAGCTCCATGCTTTCGGCAGTTGTTATGACTGCGGCAACTTTTGGGTTCACTTATTTTTACAATTATAAATACTTGGGTGAAGTTTCTTTCACGTATGTAGTTATAG
>CAMWIZ010000009.1 GCA_947174455.1 uncultured Clostridia bacterium
CATTGATTGTATTACAATTTGAATTATCAATGCTGATGATTCCTTTTGAATTGGTTGTAGCAAATTCAATTTGCTATATAATCATCGCTGTGAGTATCCTTTTTATTATTGTTTCATCTTCATTTTACAATCTGCCTAATAAAAACAATCATCCTGTTTCGGCACCATATTTATTCAGTGATTCCCTTGAAAAACTTGTCTGGATATGTTATTATTTTTATAACATTTTACTTAATTAGGAGATAATAAATATGAATGACACCTTTTCAGAACAGCTTGTAGTAAAAGAAAGAACAACACAGGACACCCTAAAACTTGTTGTAACTTTACTTGCTATTTTTTCAATACCTGCAATATTCATACTACTGGGAATCTATGCAAACTTTTATTTTATTATTGTTGCACTTTGTGCGTTTTTCTTTGCTGCATACGGCTCATACTATCTTATAACAGGTATGTATCTTGAGTACGAGTACACGGTAACCAACAGCAACATAACTGTAGATAAGGTCATAGCAAAAAGGAACCGCAAACGAATTATCAGCGTAGACATTAAAAGATTTAACACTTTAGAAAAGCTTAGTCACGGTAACTTTAACAAATCCTACAAGAAAGTCTTTAAGGCAAGTATAACCCGTGACGGTGATGACGTTTACGGTGCGGAAATGCACCTTGACAAGTTCGGCGGTGAGTGTCTGCTGCTTTTCTCTCCAAACGAAAAGACACTTAAAACCATGAAACCGTACCTAAAGAAAACCGCAAGACCAAAGTGGATATAACCGCACCCTGATAAAGGTCTGTTTACCGCTTACTTATATAAAATTTAAGAAAGGACAGGGAGGCTCTTTGCTTCCCTTTTTTAGTATCATGAATATTTTAAATTTATTTGACAATAGAGAAAATGATGAAAAAAGGAAATTTGAACCGAGCGAATCCTCCTACAACAAGCTATCTACGGAGGACGTTTTCGATGTGGTGTCGGAAACACTTGAAGATATGCGTGAGGGAGACTGCAACAAGGGAACTTTCGGTACACTAGGCTGTATTTGTGGAAGCTACGGCATGGCAGGTGCGGCAATGCTGTGTGGAAGTGCGGCAATGACATGCGGCAGCGGAATAGTTAAAATGATTGTTCCGCAAAGCATCTACCCCATAGCTGCTGCAAATCTGTGGGAGGCTGTGTTTGTTCCTGTTCCGCAGAACCAATGCGGTATGATATCCGAAAAAAGTATTGATGAAATTTTGGATTCAGTCAAAAACTGCTCTGCAATAGCAATAGGCTGCGGTTTAGGGGTAAGCGAAGATACAGAAAAGCTTGTACAACGCATACTTATTGAATGTAATCAGCCTGTTGTTGTGGATGCCGACGGCATAAACTGTTTAAGCAGGCATATAGATATATTGAAACAGCGTCACAACCCTACCGTACTGACACCTCACCCGGGTGAAATGTCAAGGCTTATCAATAGCACCGTTGCGGAAATACAGTCAAACAGAAAAGAAATTGCACGAAACTTTGCGAGAGAGTACAACTGCACTCTTGTGCTGAAAGGAGTAAAAACAATAGTAACAAACGGTACTCTGCTTGCGGTAAATAAAAGCGGCAACGGCTGTTTGGCAAAGGGAGGAAGCGGAGATGTTTTGACGTGAATCATAAGTGCTATGATTTGTCAGGGCATATCCTGCTTTGATGCGGCAGCGGCAGGAGTATTCCTGCACGGTGAGGCTGCCGATGCCTGTACAGATGAATACAGCACTGCCTGTGTTTCTGCCCGTGATATTATAGACGCTGTAAAATATTTGATGTAGGTGATGTTTTATAAAGAGGATTAAACTTTTAATGAGTGGAATTTTGCTCTCTGCCGTACTTTGCTCATGCTCCGTAAATTCACCGGAGCCAACATACCCGAACATGGAGCTTAACAGCGAAGAATGCACGGCTCAGTGCGGAGACAACAGCTATAAAATCAGACTTACACATCTAATGCAGGGAACAACTAGCATAACCTTTACACAGCCGCAAAACGTTAACGGAGTGATATACAATTTCAGCGGAAGTGGCTGTGAAATAACGCTTGGCGATTTATCTCTGAAAACGTCAAGGTCATATATAAGCAACTATTCCCTTCCACAAGTTTTGTGCGAGATATTGGACAACGCTCAGCGTGAAAATGCACTGGTTTGCACTGCCGATAACAAACCTCAGGCAAGCACACTGACAGAAGCTGTTTTCAGCGGCAGAAGCTCCCACTTTGCATATCAAATTACGACAGACTTTGACAGCGGACTTATTAAAAAAATTGAAGTTCCAAAGGAAAAAATTTCCGTAACTTTTTCAAACAAATGAACTGCGGTACATATTTCAGGGGAACAAATGTTGTTTAAATAAATTTCCTTAACACTTGAAAAGTATTTTTAATATTATGTAGTAGGTGACTGTATAAAGATATTTGAAACTGCCCACAATAGATACAGTGGCATATGTCACCTAATGCTGAACACCGATGGACCGGCAGACATATTTTCGCAGTAAAAATCCTTATCTCGGATCTATATCCGTCAACCTAACGGTGATTAGCAATACCGATGCAGCATTTTTCCGTTTTGTATACGGTCAGCACAATATCGGTATAACATAAAAAATTCGGAGTGTGAAAGAAGTGAATATTAAACGGGGAGATATCTTTTATGCCGATCTTAGTCCCGTAGTTGGCTCGGAACAAGGCGGCGTAAGACCTGTGTTAATCGTCCAAAATGACGTTGGAAATCGCTACAGTCCCACCGTTATAGCCGCTGCAATCACCAGCAAGCAGGAGAAAGCAAGCTTGCCAACGCACATAAAGGTTGGTGCTGTTTCCGGAGGTTTAGCCAAGGACTCTGTGGTACTTTTGGAACAGATAAGAACGCTTGACAAAAGGCGGTTAAAGGAAAAAATGGGCTGTTTGGACAATAATTCCATGGGAAGAATAAATAAAGCAATTTCCATCAGCTTTGGCTTAACATAAGGTAAAAATAATACAGACCGACACTGAAATAAAAAGCAGTGTCGGTCTTTTTGAGTTTTAAATAGGTATCATTTTTTGGGTTGCAAATAAAAATTCTTAACTAAGCAAAGCATTACAAAGTTTTGTCAAGCTTTTTTAAAGCTGCAAGAACACTCAGATTTTCGGGCAGAGGAAGTTATTAAATACTCAAACTAAAAACAAAAAATCAATTAAGGATAACTTGCCGCAAGTAGGTTATCCTTAATTGATTTTATCTGAAATAATAATTTTTTTTCAAACAATTATACTATATGCTTTTGGAACTACCTCTATCTCGGCTTTTGTATGGGAACCGCCGTCCTCGCCGTCTGTTGTCCACTTAATAGGCTCGCTCGACTTAAACGTAACCTTTTTTGTCATAAATTTTATTATATAAGGACAATCAAAATCCTGTGACAGCCATGCACTCAGCAGTGCCTGAAATTCTGACGGTGTTCTCGGCTGTTTCAACAAAATACATTCAAACATACCGTCATCAAGCTGGGGCGAATACTCCGAACGGTTTCTCATTCCGCCTATTGATATTGTATTTGACACAAAACCAAGAATAAAGTCGTCCTCTGTGTTTACTTCGTCACTCTCAATCTGTATATGATAGTAGCTGTATGTGTTCAGCCTCTTTATGCCCTCTAATATATATGCCGTATGACCCAGTAAATTTTTTGTGTTCTGAGGAGTTTCGTACGACACATCGGTAAAAATTCCAAATGCAGACACATAAAGGAACGGTTTGCCGTTCAGCCTGCCATAATCACAATAGAAGGGACTGCCGTCTACTATTCGCCGGGCTGCCTGCGGCATATCAAAGGGAAGCCCTAAGCTTGCACCGAAATCGTTAGTTGAGCCGCTGGGAATATACCCCAAGGTAACCCTCTCATCCTCCGGCAGTTCAACAACACCCTGCATTGCCTCGCTGAGAGTTCCGTCACCGCCGCTTACAGCTATCAGGTCAAATTCCTTTGAACGTGCCTTTACGGTTTCATAGGAATCCAGTCTTTTCTGAGTTGGATATACTGTAACGTCATAGCCACCCTTTACAAGAATATCCACTATCTGCCACAAATGCTGCTTTATCATAGACTTACCCGATGTAGGGTTGAACATTAACAACAGTTTCTTCACATAAACCGCCTCCGATAAGTAACTAAAATAATTTACATTCTATATTGCGGTAATGCCGCACATACGAAAAGCCTCAGCGTGAGGTGTACGTCATTAAAATTTGCTTAGCTATTTCCACACGAGAAACACGCATATCCATGGCCTGCTTTTCAATATACTTGTGTGCTCTTTCCTCAGTTAAATTAAGGTACTGCATAAGCAGGAACTTAGCACGGTTAATTATTTTTATTTCCTCCAAGTCGGACTTTAGCTTTTCATTTTCCTGCGATATTCCTGCGTACCGCTTTGTCGCTGCTTTAACTACTCCAAGCGACTGCTTAAAAATCATTTTGTTTATCGGCTTTGGAACAACTACAACCCCGTAGTCTATAACTTTTTTGCCGACCAACGATGCCTTGTCACTTTGAACTAAGAGTATAACACCACACACTGTTTCTTTGCTGATTGAAACCGCAAGCTCTATACCGCTTTCGTTCTCAATCGGCGTATTTATAACAACCACATCATATTTTGGATCGTTTGCCAGCGTCAACGCACTTTTTGAATCAGCCACAACCTCATCAACAAGACAGGAGTTCTCCTCCAAAAGCCTGCATAACTGTTCAACCGCAGACGAGTGTTTTGTAACGAGCAATGCCTTATTTTTCAAAAAAGCCACCACCTGTAATTTATAATCATCTGTAATACTATGGGTTAAGAGCATTATTGTTAGAAAATCTCAAAAGCCTCTTCTCCGTTTTGCAAGCTGCTAAAATGTGCCTTCCGAACTAAGGTACCACTGAATAAATACCGCCAGACGGCTTGCACTCATCTTGCTTGCGGCTTTTCGTCAACTTTAACTCAAACCCCTTGAAATACCGTCAGTAGTTCCCCAAAAATGAAAATTCCGGCAGTTCCTCTGACAATGAGCATATCATCCTGCAATTTTCCTCATCAAGTACATTACCTGTAAAATCGAGATAGAATAAATATTCAAACGTTGAGTTAGGAATAGGTCTTGACTCTATCTTAGTTAAGTTAAGTCCGTGTGTCGCAAAACGGCAGAGGATATTGTACAGCGAACCTGACCTGTGCGGGAGCGAAAAACAGAGAGAAATTTTCTGTGCATTTGGGGTGATAATCGGCTTTTTGGAAATAACAATGAATCGAGTGCAGTTGTTGTCGGTATTCTGAATATTCTTATCAAGAATTTTTAAGCCGTATTCGTCAGCCGCTTCTTTAGAACAAACCGCCGCCCAGTTAATACGCTTTTCCTCGGCAACAGTTTGTGCTGCACCCGACGTACTGCCGAATTTTTTAGTCTTAAAGCCATTTTCGCTTATAAACTGCGAACACTGTGCAAGCCCTTGCTCATGGGAAAGCACAAGCTCTATATCAGACATACTTGTCTGGGGAATTGCACATAAACAATGTTCTATCGGCAAATCAATCTCACCGACTATATAATAGCGATACTTTAAAATCAAATCATACACTTTTGACACTGAACCTGCCGAGCTGTTCTCAACAGGTAAAACACCAAAGTCAGCCTTATCATTGCTGACAGCACTGAAAACATGGTCAAAGTTCTTTTCCAAGCAAATATTTGCTTTTGGGAAGAACTTAGCCGCTGCGATGTGTGAGTTCGAGCCCGACATTCCCATACAGGCAATAGTATACTTGTCACTTTGGGCGTCAAGCTGTGTTTGGGCATCATGGATTACCTTTCTAAGCTCATCTCCGCCGCCTATCATAGTATACTGCAAATCCCTTGAAAGCTCCATGATATTCGAGTAAAGCAGTCGTGTGTAAAGTCCGTACTCTTTGCCCATCTGCTCAACCTTATTTAAAATCTGCTCCTCTCTCTGTACATTGAGAATAGGGGTACTGCTTTCTTTTTTCGATTCAGCCACCTTTGCGGAACAGTCCATTCTTTTTCTGAAAAGTTCAACAAGCTGGCTGTCTATTTCATCTATTTGAACTCTTATATCTTTCAAATCCATCTTTATTTCCCCATCAAATCAAATTTATTGCCGCAATGGCAGCCGCCGCTTCAATAACGGAAACCGCACGGGTAACTATACACGGGTCATGCCTGCCCTTAACAGAAAGAGTGGTATTTTCCGCCTTAGTCAAATCAACGGTGTTCTGTTCAATCGAGATTGATGCAGTCGGCTTAATTGCTGCACGGAACACAATGGGCATACCGCTGGTAATTCCACCGAGTGCTCCACCGTGGTTGTTTGTTCTTGTGCGAACTTTGCCGTTTTCGTCATAGAAAAACTCATCATTATTCTGCGAACCACGCATTTTAGAACCTTCAAAGCCTGAACCGAACTCTATACCCTTAACGGCAGGAACTCCGAAAACTACTGACGATATAACATTCTCAACACCGCCGAACATGGGATTTCCCACACCGGCAGGCATACCCTGGATTATGCACTCGACAACTCCGCCTACGCTGTCGCCTTTTGCCGCCGCATCGGACACTACTGAACGCAGTGCATCCTCCCTGCTTGTGTCAATCAAAGCAAATTTTTCCTTATTAAGCCTTGAGATAAGCTCATCTGAAATTCCTGTAGGTTCAAACGGCTCATCGCAAGCCTCTCCGATAGAGTAAATATGTGCGGCAATATCTATGCCCTTTTTCTGCAATATCTGACGGATAATTGCTCCTGCAAATACCATATTTGCGGTAAGTCTGCCGGAAAAATGTCCACCGCCACGAACGTCATTAAATCCTTCATAACGGAGATACGCCGTGTAATCCGAGTGACCCGGACGTGGTGCATTCATGATGTTTCCGTAATCCTTAGAGCGTGTATTGGTGTTTTGGATAACTGCCGCAAGCGGTGCACCTGTCGTCACATTGTCAAGCATCCCCGACAAAATATGAGGAGTGTCGGACTCCTTTCTCGGAGTAGCCGTTCTGTCGTTACCCGGTGCTCTGCGGGCCATCTGTGCATAAACCTCGTCCATGTCTATCTTCACACCACTCGGCAGACCGTCGATAACAACACCGATTGCTGTACCATGGCTTTCCCCAAAAATTGAAACCTTTACCTTATCTCCCCAACCGGAACCCATTATTATCAAACCTTTCTTTATTCGTATCCATAAAACTTGCAAGATTCAATTACTCGCTCTTTCCACCGACAGAATTATAGTCCTCAAAAAATTCAGAATATGATTTTGTTATACTCTCTCTGTCAGATACCGTGATTTCGTTCTTACTTTTAAGTGCAGCAACAGCCATAGACATAACAATTCTGTGGTCATTAAATCCCTCAGCAAAGCCACCGTCAAGACTTTCTACACCATCTATAATCAAACCATCCTCCGTTTCACTTATCTTTGCTCCACAACGATTAAGACAGTCCGTAATTGCTGCAAGACGATCGCTTTCCTTTAAACGTACACGCTGTGCATTGTATATTCTTGTTTGCCCCTTTGCAAAGGACGCACACACTGTCAGCACGGGTACTAAGTCGGGAATCTGAGAAGCATCAATTTCTATAGCTTTCAGCTCACCCTTGCTGCACTTTACCGACATCTCACTCTGTTCTATGCTTGCACCGAAGCGTCTGAGGATTTCCGTTATCTCCCTGTCGCCCTGATAGGAATCTTTCTTGACGCCGTTAACCGTAACTTCACCGCCGATTGCACCGCCAACCAAGAAAAATGCAGCCTGTGACCAGTCACCCTCGGTTATATACTCCCCTGATTTGTAGGATTGATTACCCTTAACAATATAATCCTCACCGTCCTTTGTGACAGTAACACCATAATGCTCCATTACTGCAATAGTCATGTCAATATAACCCTTTGACTGCAACGGCGAAGTTAAATGTATCACACTGTCGCCGTCAAGCAAAGGAAGTGCAAACAACAGACCTGTAATAAACTGTGAACTTATATCGCCGGGGACATCAAACTTACCCGATGTCAGCCGACCGCTAATTTCAAACGGAAGTCCGCCCTTTGTCACACATTTAACATTGTGCTTTGGCAAAAGCTCGGTATAGACACCAAGCGGACGTTGCGGAAGTCTGCCCTTACCGTCAAAAACAGCATTGACACCGCCTGCGGCAGCAACAGGTATAAAAAAACGAACAGTAGAACCCGACTCACGGCAATTAAGCCTTGCAAAATCCACTTTAAACAAATCAGCCGAATCAATAATAACCCTGTTTCCTTCTATGCTAACATTTGCACCGAGTGCTTTAATGCAATCAATAGTTGCAAGAATATCTTCCGAAAAGGCAACAGGATGAATAACAGATTTTCCCTTTGATAATGCGGCACAAATTATTGCACGATGCACATCACTCTTTGATGGAGGTGCTTGTACCGTACCGAGAAGCTTTGACGGCTTTATTGTTACATTAGACATACTCATCTATCCTTTGGTCTTATTTCATTCCCTAAAAATGAGAAACTTTAAATTTTTGAAAAAGTTTACGTCCGACCCTAAAAGAATCGGAGATTTCCAAAAGGCAGAGCCTTTGGAAGGTTCGAGGACAGCGTCCTTGATAATACAATGTTTTTAACGGCAAAACCTTTAACAGTGAATTTACTCACCTAAGCCTTGTTTTATCAATCGGCTTTTCTTTAAAAGTTCCCTAAGTATATCCGCATCACCGCTGTCAACGGCATTTTTTATATTTGTAATGTTGTCAATAAGCACAGACAGTTCCTCCGATAAAGGCTTGCTGTTGCTTAAAAACAAATCAGTCCACAGATTTTCGTTAATGGCAGCAACCCGTGATACATCTCGGTAGCTGCCTGCGGAAAACCCATTATGATTGGGACAACACGGACTCATAACATATGCACAAGCCAATGCGTGGGGCACTTGAGATGTAAAAGCTATCATTCGGTCATGCTCCTCAGGGGAAGCAATTCTGATAGTGCCGCAGCCTATTTCTTTTGCAAGCGTTGCAATAGTATCCACGGCAATTTTGTCAGCCTTGCAAGGCACAATTATGTAGCTTGCATTTACAAACAAGCCTGCCTCAGAGGCACTATACGAATATTTTTCCTTTCCCGCCATAGGGTGAGAGCCAACATACTGCAAACCACCGTTTACACATATTTCTGTAAGCTCACCGCAAATTTCAGATTTAATTCCGCATACATCGGTTATTATACAGCCTTTTTTGAATATGCTGATATTTTCCCTTACAAAGGAAACTATGTGTTTCGGATAGGTACACATATACACAACGTCAGCATTTGCAAGGCTGTACTTCGTCCCCGCTTCGTGGATAGCCCCCTCGTCCAAAGCTTGTTTTACTACGCTTTCTGTCCTGTTAATTCCTATAACTCTATGCTCCGTATATTCGGTAAACGCTTTTGCAAGCGAACCGCCTATAATACCTAAGCCAACTATGGCTATATTCATTTTATTCTACCTCGTTCTGATTCATAAATATATATACTTATTTTTTCAAGAGAAGCCGTTTTATAAAAATACTGCACTCCTCATAAGGCAAGTCACAGATCGTTCATGCAATACTCATACAACATTGCCGTATACACTATTGTCGATAAAACACAAAATGCACCACAGCATTTACTTAGCACAGCGACACTTCCTTTATGGAATTTGTTGTCGGTTTTTTCGGCTTCATTTATAAATAAGCCTACAAAAGCTGCTCCCGTCATTATCAACGGAACGCAATAGCGTGTGTTCTGTGTGCAGATATGCGGATACTGTATGCAGAAATTCACATAGTTTCCGAATATTACCGCAAATATCAAACCAAACAGTGTTTTAACTTCAATAGACAAATTCTTACTTTTAATTATAGCTATAACCATAGCAACAAGCGAAAATGCCACTATCACAACGTTTACTAAGAACAAACCTACACAAAAAGCCTGCAAGGTTATACTTTCGCCGAAAAACGTTCCCTCGTCAAACATTGAGTTTTTAAGCAATGCAATAAAAGGATTAAACTCCGCATATGTTCCTCTGCTCTCACCCCACTGCGTAAATGGTGAAGCAAACTGATACAACGACCAATCCGTCAAACGTGACAGCGGTGATTTGTCAATATACTGAAATGTGTTTTCCGAAAGCTTCGGAACATAATTAAGCGGAACACCAAACCTTACATAATTTCGTACAGACCAATAAAGACCGAGAGGACAGCATATAATGCCAAACAATGCAAACTGTGCAATGTACTTTTTCCACTCTTTAATATTTTTGATAAATACTATCAAAAACACAACCGCAACAGCAGGTGCAAGCAAACCGACAGACAACTTGGTAAACATTCCCAATCCAATACAAAAGGCAATCTTCACTATGTCTGAAAGTTTTTTATCCTGCGACCACTTTACTGTGTAGAAAATAGCCATTGCCGCAAAAAGCGATGATAACATATCGTTGTTTATACTGCCCGACAAAATAATAAGTGTCGGATGAAATACCACAAGGGCGGTTGCTGTTATAAGTCCTTTTTCCTTCAATCCTATCTTTGCAAAAGTTCTGAATGCAAAAACAGAAAAAAGGGTGGAATATATTACCGTCAAATATTGCAGTGTATTAATTCCGCTTTCTATTTTCAACCCGAACAGATTTAAAAACTTCAGCCACAGTACAAATATAATATGGTGGAGCGGTGGGTGATAAAACTGCCACTTATCCCTCGGGTCAAAGTCGGGAAGTCTCATGTTATTGTAAAGGTACTCAATATACTCCGAATGTCCCTCCTGTCCGGAAAAGAATAAATGGACGTCGTGCTGGCGTACATCTAAGCTTGTATAAGTAATGTACATCATTCTGATTATAACACCCATAAGAATCAGCAGTATACAAACAACCTCAACAGATAAGGAATTTTTCTTTTTAAGAAAAAAAGCAATAACTACAGGAATAAAAAGCATTACCGTCATTTCGACAGATACAAATATACCCATATACATCCTCCGTTTATTCACTCTGTATGTTACATTCAATTAAATTCAACATTTTCTGTCTTTCTAAAAAAGTGTATTGACAATAACAATGTAATGTATTTACATATTAGCAGCTTCTGCATAAAGCAATGCTATAAAAAACATTGTTGAGAAAACACAAAATAAAACACAGCATCGGTTCAAAACAGCAACACTGCCCTTGTAGATTTTCCCCTTGTCCTTCTTCGCTTCCGTCAGGAAATCACCCAAAAATGCAGCTCCAACCAAAAGCAAAGGAACACAGTAACGCATATGTTCCGTGCAGGCGTGTGGATAGTTTATGCAAAAAATTACATAGTTTCCGAACACGGTTGCAAAAACCAAGCCTAATAAAGTCTTGACCTCAACAGAAAAATTTTTGTTTTTAACTATTGCTAAAATCATCGCAGCAAGAGAAAATGCAACTATTACAATATTCACTGCGAACAAAATTACACAAATTCCTTGCAGGGTAACGC
>CAMWIZ010000010.1 GCA_947174455.1 uncultured Clostridia bacterium
AACGCATACACCTCCGGGGTGGTTGACAACTTCCCGTTTTGCGGTCGCTCCGTTGGGCAGTTTTGCGGTATCTAATTTAAGGGTAACTATTTTCCCTTCATAAATCTTTTCCGACTTCAAAGTTTTTTCTTCAAGCTTCATAGCATATTTTCCTTTCACGGTGCATATATATTACAGTAATACACCCCTTGTTTTTTGAGCCTGCAACAATCGCATTGTACCAAATTAAGCTTTTTGAAAGATTTCCGATTCCCAAAGTGATGACAAATACAGAAATGGAGTGGTTAATATAGTTGAACTGCAAACCTTTAAAAAGAGAATAACCGAAAATTACTCTTTCGTCAATAGCGAGGTTATCGGTTACACACACTGTAACAGAGAAATCAACGCATACACTATCGGCAGCGATAGTCAGGAGGTGCTGTATATAGGCTGTGTTCACGGCATGGAGTACATAACTTCTCGGCTCTTGATGAGATATTTTATGCGGCTGTGCGAACATTATAAGTGCTGCAAAAATCTTAACGGCTATGCTGTGCGGGACTTTTTGAGAAAAAGGGGCTTGACAGTCGTGCCGTGTTTGAATCCCGACGGTGCGTCTATCAGCCGTATTGGAGCAAACTCCGCAGGGGAGCTGTCGCATTTTGTTGAAAGAGCAGCAGGAGCAGATACCTCACATTGGCAGGCAAATGCAGTTGGAGTTGATATCAACCACAATTTTAACGCAGACTGGGAGGACGTCCGCCGTCGTGAGCGTGAACAGGGGATTTTTCGTCCCTGCCCGTCAAAGTTCGGGGGAGAGTACCCCGAAAGTGAGCCTGAAACAAAAGCAATAACAAACTATTGCCGAACCCACAACATTCGCCATGCAATAGCATTTCACAGCCAAGGTGAGGAAATATACTACCGCTTTGGGGAGAATACCCCCCAACGTTCCGAAAGAATGGCAAATATAATGAAAATGCTGACAAGCTACACCGTCACAGACCCTACAGGCACTGCTGTTGGCGGTGGATTTAAGGATTGGTTTATAGAGGAGTTTGGACGCTCTGCATTCACGGTGGAAGTGGGCATGGGCAAAAACCCACTGCCGGACAGTGATTTAGACTCCATATATGACCGCTTGGAGGAAATGCTTACTACTATGGCAATAGTTTAATTCTTGACATATTGTGTGAAACTTTTTAAATATGGTTTTGACAGATTGTTGAAATCCCTGCGTATAAATGGTATAATAATCCTTAAAGATTTATACCGACCTCCAATATTGTGATATGCATCAATGCTGTAGATGCAGGTTTAATTTTAATCGGCAAGAACTTAGTTGGAATGTCGGTATTATGACAGGGAGGACACTTTATATTATGAGTAAGGGCAAGTTCTATATTACTACACCTATTTATTATCCGTCAGGTAATCCGCATATCGGTCACTGCTATACTACTGTAGCGTGTGACTCAATCGCACGTTATAAGCGTATGCAGGGCTACGACGTTATGTTCCTTACGGGTACGGACGAGCATGGCTTGAAAATTGAGCAGAAAGCTAAGGAAAGGGGTATTACCCCCCAGCAGTATGTTGATGAGATAGTTGCCGTTTTCAAAAATTTGTGGGAGTATATGAACATCAGCTATGACAGATATATCCGCACCACAGATGATTATCATGTTGAATCTGTGCAGACAATCTTTAAAACTCTTTATGACAAAGGTTATATATACAAGGGCGAGTACAGCGGAAAGTACTGCACTCCGTGTGAAAGCTTCTGGACGGACAGCCAGCTTGTTGACGGAAAATGCCCCGAATGCGGACGTGATGTTACCGAGGCAAAGGAAGAGGCTTATTTCTTTAAAATGTCGCCATTTGCTGAGCGTTTGGAAAAGCTTTTGACAGAAACGGATTACCTCAGACCCAAAACCCGTGCAGTCGAGCTTGTTAATAATTTCATAAAGCCCGGCTTGGAGGATGTGTGCGTGTCCAGAACTACCTTTAAGTGGGGCGTGCCTGTTTCCTTTGATGACAAGCATGTGGTTTATGTTTGGATAGATGCTTTGTCAAATTATATATCTGCTTTGGGCTATGCAAACGGCAAATTTGCCGATTTTGACAAGTTTTGGCCCGTCGATGTCCACATGGTTGCAAAGGATATCATGCGTTTCCATGCCATTATTTGGCCTGCAATGCTCATGGCGTTGGAACTTCCGCTTCCTAAGCACCTTGCAGTGCATGGTTGGATTACCTTTAACGGTCAGAAAATGAGCAAGTCCCTCGGTAATGTTGTTGACCCGTTTGTACTTGGCAAAAGGTACGGTGCAGACGCAATCCGCTATCATATTCTTCGTGAAATGGCACTTGGTGCAGACAGCTCCTTCTCCAATGAAATTATGATTACAAGAATTAACTCAGATTTAGCAAACGGTTTGGGCAATCTGGTTTCCCGTACTGTTGCCATGGTTGAAAAGTACTTTGGCGGTACACTGCCTGTTGAGCGTCAGAGTGGAGATTTTGATGACGAGCTTATATCTATGGCGGCTGAACTTCGCAGTAAGGTTGACGAGTTTGTAGAGAAAACACAGCTTAACAACGCTTTGGCGGAAATATTCAAGGTGGTTTCCCGTGCTAACAAGTATATAGATGAAACAACACCGTGGATTTTGGCAAAGGATGAGGGCAACAAGGCAAGACTGGCGACGGTTTTGTATAATTTGCTTGACACAGTAAGAATAGTTTCAGTTCTTTTATCTGCATTTATGCCAACTACCATGCCTAAGGTGTGGGAGCAGATTGGTGTGCAGGGTGACTCTGCTCTCTATGATAATGCAGACAGGTTTAATATCTTGCCGTTAGATGTTACCGTGAAAAAGGGCGAGGCACTTTTCCCAAGAATAGATGTTGAAAAGGAAATAGAGGAACTTAACGCAATTATCTCCGAAAATGCGGCAAAGGCTCAGGCAGCAGAGCAGAAAGGCACTGCTTCGGCAAAGGTTGAAGGCATAGCAAAAATTGCGATTGATGACTTTGCAAAGGTTGATTTAAAGGTAGCAAAGGTTATTGCTTGTGAACCTGTCAAGCGTTCCAAAAAGCTTCTTAAGCTTACGCTTAACGACGGAAGCTCAGAAAGAACGGTTGCATCGGGTATTTCGGAATATTACAAACCCGACGAGCTTGTCGGTCATAATGTGATAATTGTCGCAAATTTGAAATCGGCTAAGCTTTGCGGCGTTGAAAGTCAGGGCATGATTTTGGCAGCGGATTGCTTGGACGGCGGTGTAAAGGTAATATTTGTTGACAATATACAGCCCGGAAGTAAGATTAGATAAGTACGTGAGCGTAAATAGCAAAGGAATGTTAAAAGTGGCAGCTTGCATTTTGCAGGCTGCCCTTTCACATTATCTTAACATAATCATCACATTCGTTCGCATTTTGCACAGATAAAAACCGATTGTGACACTTTTTTTATTGTTTACGAAGTAAGCTTTGTTAAAAATTAACAAAAGACGGCTATGAAAATTCTAATAAAAACAGCAAAAAAAGTATTGGATTATTTTCTTTGCTGTATTATAATGTAAGTGTGTATTACTATCCTTATATATGGGTAGTCGGTTTCCCCTTTTTATAAACTCCAGGGGAGAACGGGGCGATTTATTTCAGAATTAAAAGGAAAGGGTGTTTTGTTTTGATGAGTATTAAGAACTATGTTCAGCAGAAAAAAACAAAACAAGGTATGGCGTTATCTACGGTTATGGCTATATCAATAGTCTTGCTTATCTTGGTAACCATGCTGGTTTCAATGGCAACATTGAACATCACAACCACACAGGCTACCATAGGTCAAAGAGATGCGTACATACAGGCGAAAAGTGCCATTGCCTTTGCCGAGTCGTACTATATCTCACACGATGATGAAATTCCAGGTGTGAGCAGCAACTACGGCGAAGCGTTAATGGTGTTTCACGACAAGCAGGTGTATAACGGTGCATCTGTCTATATCACCAAGGAGGGTACTACCGAAAAGGTAAGTGCCGATGATATAGAAAAGATTAAAGATGCCTCATCGGGAACTTATCTCGAGGTTATCAACACAGGTGCAGAGCTTCAGCTAATGGCGACGAGTTATTATAATGAGTCAAGTGCTTACGCATTGACTAAGGAAATAAAGCTCACTGCCAATGACAGCAGAGTGGGCAATGCATTTAACGGTACTATTAAGTATGATATTGGCAGTGAAACAAGATACCTGCGTATTCACGTTAGACCAAAGACAGTTAATCAGTTCACAAATCTAACGCTGTATTCATGGGGATTTGATGTAAATTCACCGTCCGCAAGCGGTAAGGCACCGGGTACATCCTCTGTTGTAAATCATCTGACAAACAGCTCAGAGAACAATAACAGCTCGAATTCTAAGATACTTAACCCATCCGGCTTTTGGATTTATGGTGGTGGTATGGATGAGCCTTCAGGTGTAATGACCTATGAAGGCAACGGTTGGTATCTCTACACAATGGAATTTTCAAGCACGGTGAATGTCAACACAGTCAATTTCATTGTTCATAGTGCGGGTACTGTGCGTTCCTCAGGCTATAACAGCCAGTCGTGGGAGTTCTATGGTTTACCTGTTCCAAAGCTGACGGGTGCTGCAAACGGTGCTGATGTGTATATAACACTAAATAAGGATTATTTGCAGGATGCAAAGCAAGGTAGTGATAATCTTGGTTTAGCTGAATTAAGCGGCTCGCATACTGATTTTGACGATTCCAGCCGTTGGTACCAGAACCTCGGCAACACGCCGAAGAACTTTGCTTCTTTTGCCAGCAGATACTACTCGGTGTACACTAAACATGAGGAAACGATCATTCATTACAGACATTCCGGCGACACAGACGGCTCTAAGTTTGGTGGTGGATCCGGTTGGGATTATGAGGGTTACGGCTGGTACCGAACCACTGCCGATTCTCTCAGTGGCTCAGTATCTATCGGAAGTGACTCATTCGGCTACGGCGGTCATATTGTAAGCCAAAACGCTTACGGTAGAGAAACTGTTCAGGAGATGTTTATTGTTACAAACAGCATGGGCGAGAACAAAGCCTTTGACTATGAAAGTGATGCAAACGCATGGCTTATATCCGAGGGTGACGCAACTGCGGCTGATTATGTAACAATTTACGCAAAGGGAGATCAGCAGGATATTTCCGCACCAAAGAATACAGAGATTACTTATACCTATACAAAAGCTGCAGGCGGCAGTTCTACACCAACTCCTCCTACCGGAACTTTATCGTCAAATTCCGGTGAAGCTCCTGTGGCTGTAAGTGCTGCTTTAACAAAAGGCTACAAGACTCCGACTGCGTCTGCAATGGCATATGTGCCGGAGGCAAGCGGTGATTCATTCGGTGCTTTTGATTCTGAAAATAACAGAAGAATTTACTACAGAGCTACTGTTGACAGAAACGATGATACTAGGGAATGGGATGCAACAGGCGGATATACGTTGACTTATGCAGGAACAAGCGTGGAAATGATACAGGTCGACTGCACAAATCCTAACGGTATATATAAGTCTGACTACTTCTATGCAGATGTTCCGAATACTATTACATCGGTAACAATCAATCCTAATGACGGCAACGGTGACCATTATGTTGACATAACGCTCCCTGACGGTGAGAGTATTGTGTTCGCTGAGGATACATCGGTTATTTCAGGCGGTAAGACAGTATATTACCTGAACAAGAGTAACAGAATTGATACAACACCTTGTATCAATGAATATGGCGACTCATGGCAGCTTGCTATGGACAGCGGTTCGTACTTTGGTACTCCAATGGTTAACTTGGAGGGCAACCTTTGGTGGGCTCATGTTCCGACACTTTCTAACAATATTAAAATATCTAAGTGGGAAGACGGTTCGGCAAGCATAACAGCCTACCTTGACTACGCTTCCGAAAACATGGTTATTTCTGTAGATGACAGCGGAAACCCAACCGTTATGACTCTTGAAGAAGCGAGAAATTACGGTGGTTCGGGTTATCGTATAGTAGGTACAACAAATCTTTCCACAGGCTGGACGCATAATTTTGACGATGCAGTTCCGATGATAAGCCTTGACGGCGGTTTGACCTACTACTACACATATAGTGCACTTCCCGCAGGTTCCTACAGGCTTAAGGTTATCAGCGAGGAGGCAAGGCTTGATACACCTGATGAAGAGGGCAAAACAATTAACTATGATTATTCCTGGGGTACAGAGTACGGCTCAGGCAGTCCTGACTTTACATTTGTACTTAATTCTCAAAGCAAGGTTACTGTTACAATAACCGTGAATGAGGGCGGTTCATCTTCTCAGGTTACCTACGCACATGAGTCTTTCGGCGGACCGAACGTAACATGGACGACAGTTGGCTTCTATAATAACAAACTGGAGCATATGACAGACAGCACTCAGACAACAGAGTTTACTACACCTTGGAGCGAGGTTTGGGTAACGTATGTTCTTAACGGTTCTACAAGCTGTGCTAAAATTGGCGACGAGGGTATAGACGGCGACTTCTACTGGGCAAAGGATTCTATGGCTCTTGTTCCTAAGGAAGCAGAGTACATCTACTTCAGTAACATGAACTCTCAGCTTCCTGATTTACCGGCAGATGCTTACCAGAGAACAGAAAACATTCCTAAAACTAAATATGAATCAAGCGTAAATGCAATTTTCTTCCCAAAGAAGAAGACACAGCAGGTTGACGGTGTTTACTGGTCATTCGGTGATTCGGCAGAATACAGAATCTACACAACAAACATCACCGAGGATCACCGAACCGACACAATGGTATATACAGGCAGCAACATGAATGCCTACTATAATGTACCGGTAGTAGATCTTCTTGATGCACTTACAAACTCCACAGGAAGAATGTATTCAAATATCTGCTGGTCGGGTGGCTATAACTATCTTGGCAAGAACTACACATTTAGTACAAGTGCAAAGGTAACGTACCAGGGTGAGGAATACTATTACTCAACCAATACGAATGGTGGGCACTCGTTCCTTTTGTGTAAGAACGGTGATTCAATCAACAGGTATGGTGCACTTTATAAAGGTCAGTTTGCTTTCTCAGCCGGAAATACGACAAATATCAGTACAGGAGATCCGATGAACAACCGTGCCGGTGCAGTGTTTACTTCGTCGGGAGAGTACTACAACGGCGGTAATTCAAACGGTCTTGATTATGGCGGATATGTGCCTAACTGGTACACGGTTAAGATTCCGGTAGTGTCCTACTTTAAGGTTGAAAGTATGAGTGGTGGCTTGAAGAGAGACGGCAGCACGGTCGACGTAAACACAGGCAAAATTGATCTTGTTCCGGCACAGGTTAATGGGGTATCAGTTGGTGATACTCTCAAGCAGCCCGTATACTTCTACTATACTAATGATAACAACAAGCTTGGTATGTACACATATGACGTATCTGCTCAGTCTGTAGATACCAGCAAGGATAATAAGGTAAGCGTTTATTTCAGCAACACAGAGGGTTGGAGCAATCCACACGTTTATGCGGTTAATATGAATGGCGGCTCAGAGAAATCACTTACACTTGACGCATCTGATGAGGATAATAATTTCTACAAGTTTACATTCAATGCCGGTGAGTATGCTTACTTCATTTTCCATGAGGGCAATGATGTAAATAACACCGCTAATAAAAGCAGTGAATACGTATACTTTACGGGTAATGAAGACTTTAATACAAGAGAGTGCCAGATACTTGCCGTAGGCAGTGAACCGGTCATGGAGTATTACCTGCATCCTGGTACAAGAGCTGTCTACGCTATGAAAGAGGCACAGGCGGCATACTATGCATCGTTTATTGATGATAAGAATATGATTGCCATCAAAGATGCGTATAATAATGCTAAGAACTATGCCGAAACACGTTCTTCATGGTCAATCTCAGGCTGTTCAAGCTATGAGGAATTGGCAGCCGCTGCAAGACGCTTGGTTGGCGACATACACCAGGCAAGGATTTTTATTTCTGGTGAATGCGGCAACCCAACATATACAGAAGGTTCCCTGAGGGATCCTAACGTAACCTACACAAACAGATGGGTTCAGTCACTTTCAGATGCTCACGCTACGGCAATGACGGTATACAATACTCCATCTGCACAGCATACGGCTAACCTTAATATGTTGGCTGACAGAATTGAAGCTGTTCTTAATGCCCCCGAAATTACAATGGGTCCCGATGATGTAATCATTTTCGTAAATGATTCAGAGGGATGGGGCAAAAATAACATTCACCTTTGGAATAAGAGCGGTTCAACATGGCTTGAAACAACAAGCCTGACTTTACAGGATACATCACAGACAGGTTACTACGCATATACATTCAGAAATCCATCAGGTGAATACGCTATAACTAATGGCGGTGAACCGGACACAACAAATGCCGATGCAACACTCCGTGATGATACTGTAGCTTTGATGGGTGCTGCAAAGTACTTCTTTAATACCCATACTAAGAAGTGGGAGATTGATAATTCAACACCTGCAATCAGAGTTACCGACAATCTTATACAGCAGGGCGGTGCAGGTGATTACTGGCACCTTAACGAAACTCCAATGGCAGGTAAAGAGTTTATACTTTACTTTAAGTATGACACTACAGTTAAGTACGGCATAGGCGGAACAAAGAGTTATAAAGTATATGCAGGTGCATATACAATCAACTCCGCTTACAGCGGTTGGAGTACTGATGCGGGTACAGGCAGAAATGGTATAGACCTGTTTACAGACACAGCAAAAGCATATCTGACAGATCCTGCAAGATACGGTATGTCAACTGCCATGACGTATTCTCCATGGAACGCTGACATTACTAAGGGTAACACAGCGGCAGATATAATGTGTGACAGCATCACAGGTAACTTCACCGCACAGAGCAACAAGCGTGTAAACTTCAGATATAAGAATGAGATGGGCAGTGATACACTGAATCTCAGCCAGCAGGTTAGACTGAAGGCACCTGTGGTTTATATGGCTGTAAATAACATCAATTTGCAATCAGGCTCGCAGTTTAAGATTGAAACACAAAGCGTTACATTCTTAACTGATACTGTTGTAAAGGTAGGCGGAACAGAGTATACAATAACCAGAGGTACATGGGTATTTGTAGCTTCAGGTGTTGGTGCTGTTGCGGAAATTGACCTTAGTGATAAGGACTGGATGTCACGTTACCAGCTTGTATCCAGTAGCAACTCCAATATGTCAGGAGGTACTTATGTCAGAAATAATTAAAAGATTTAAGCAAAATGCTAAATCTCTAAACAAAAGCAAAAAGGGCTTTACACTTGTAGAGCTTGTATGTGCAATAGCGGTGCTTGCGATTGTGTTCGCAGGTGTGCTTTCATCAGTAGCTTTTGCCCAGACAATGGTGTACAATGACAACTCCAAGGAAAAAGCCTCCGATGAAGCTCAGCTTGTTGCAGATGAAATCATCTCCATGGCAAGGGGATCAGATACTGTATCAGATGCAAGAACTATTATAAACAATTACTACACAACAGGCACAGGTGCTTCCACAGATATGCAAATTGTTTCAACGTTTAATTTCACAGGAAGTGAACCGCATATTCAAATTATTCTTGAGCAATGTGATTTTGAATATCAGGATACAGACTGTCCTGTAGCCGGAGTTACAGCTTCCGGTAAGGCAGTTGAGGAAAAGGGCATTGGTGCTACAATTAGAGTTTATTATGAGCGTATGAACGGTCAGGGCGGCTACCTCTATGAAGAGGTATACGCCTTCATACCGTACCAATACGGTACATAATCTTATTGAAAGAGAGAGGTAAGATTATGATGTTTAAGAAGTATTTTTCGAAGAAAAACAGTAAAAAAGGTTTCACACTGGTTGAAGTTATTGCGGCAGTAGCCGTGCTGTCAATCATATCAGGTGCGACTATAAGCATTTTTCTTGCGGTGCAGAAATCTGTAAGTCACACCAGTGAAATTACTGTTGACCAGTACAACACAACGCAGGTTGAGAGGTTCATACGTAATGAGTTTCAGGTTGCGTCGGGTGTAACTATTGACACCACTGTCCCTGTATCAGGTGACAAAGACGATATGATTTGCTACTACGATGCAGGTCAAAAGAGGGTTTGTTTTAGCAGAGTAATGGTTGACGGAGGAAACTACGAAGACTATCTGACCATTGACAGTGTTGAGTCAGTTCAGATCAAATTCAATAAGCTTGACATTTCCACAAACCCTGACGCCGGCAGTAAGCCATACAGAATGACTTATGTGATTGACACTCTTGACTATCAGTATTCAGGAGGTATAGTTCTCGGCAATACCTGCCCCGACGATGGAGCCAGCTTTGACAACATGGCGGGAGGACTGCCGGACACAGGAGCTACCATAAATTGGGGTGATGATAATTCCTCAGGTACACCTGTGCCGTATTCAACAAACTCTACTGTAATAAAATTCCACAGTGAGGTTGCAGCAGAAGTTTCAACACCATGATGATAAACAAATAAAGCACAAAAACCCTGCACTTTGCGATGAAGTGCAGGGTTTTTCTTTTTTAGACGAAAATAAGTGACGACTTGAGTATATCCTTAATGGCACAGAAAAGAAAGTGTATAATATCACAATAAGGTTTATTAATGGAAGCACTGATTAAATATGGTGGTTAAATTGCAAAGTCAAATTTTCAGGCAAATCGGACTTAAATCTCTTGAAATACTGACGTACTTCAAGGGATTTAAGTTCAAGTTAATGAAAAGCCGCAAGCAAAATAAGTGCTAAGCCGTTAAGTAGTATTTATTCAGTGCTTTCTTAAAGTTTTGTCTGATATTTTAACTGCCGTAGGTTCTAAAAGGCAAAACCTACGGCAGTTGTTAAGGGTGAACCCAATAATTCTAATTAGTTTCCCAAATAAAGCTACAGAGTTGAGATAAGTTTTGAAAAGCTGTCAGAGCTGCAAATTAGCTTGCAATGCTCGTTCAAATAGGACTCTGTGTACATATTACAAGGTATTTCCCTACCAAATTCCAGCACGGATAGTTTAAAACTCTTACGAATAGTTTCCTTTGACTTAAAGAAAATATAGTATCGCTCATCATCTGAGTACACTGAAGCCAAAAGTGTTGGTGGTATGGATTTGCTTACCTGTTCCATAAAGGCAAATGCGTCGGAAATGGTGTTAAACTCTGCCAAAAAGCGTGACTCCTCAGTTTTTATGCGGTATATCTTACGCTTATTTTTTGATTTTATTGTTACAAGCAGAAAACATCCGCAGTCATATGGCAGTGCCTCAATGGCCAAAGCCTTGTCTTTGAGAGGGATTCCTGCTTTTACTGCAGCTAATGTTAGAAGCTGCCGTAGTAGTGAGCGTGTTTCGCTGTTCTCAACTGAGATTGAGTAAGGCTCTAAGTCGAATGTCAGCAAATCTTCTCGCTCCAACGTAATTAGCAATCGAGTATTATCAAGTAATTCAATATACATAATAAAGC
>CAMWIZ010000011.1 GCA_947174455.1 uncultured Clostridia bacterium
GTTATACTCACTTGCAGTTAAGGTAGTTGTTCTTAACGTTGTACCAAATGTTTTGCCGTTGATATCCTCTGACTCTTTGGAAAAGTAAGGATAAAACTTTACAAGTCATCTTTAAAAGGTTGTGTTCAGTTTTAAAACCTTCAATAGATGTACAGCAAATTAGGTCTATTCTTTAATTGCTGCTTACTACATTGGTTGGGTTACCGTTAAGGTAATTTTTTAGGTTATTGTATACTATTCTAATAAGCCGACTGCGTGTTTCCGTCGGAGCCCATGCAATGTGTGGCGTTATAATAAGATTCTTTGCTCCTAAAAGGGGGCAACTGTCGCTCATTGGTTCGCAGGTTAATACATCTATTGCCGCACCGCCGAGTTTACCGTTCTCCAAAGCATTCTTTAATGCAGGTTCATCAACTATGCCGCCACGGGCAGTATTGATAAACAGTGCACCCGATTTCATTTTTGCGAAAAATTCCGCATTGCACATTTTGTCGGATTCAGCATTTAGCGGGCAGTGGATTGTGACAATATCGCTTTTGCTCAGCAGGGTACACAGGTCTGTTTGTACAGCGTTGCCTGTATGTTCCCTTTTGCTTCTTGAATAGAACAAAACGTTCATACCAAAGGCTGAGGCAATATTTGCAACAGCCTTGCCGATGCTTCCAAAACCGATTATACCTATGGTTTTACCTGCAATCTCCTGCATATGGTAAACAAAGGGCGAAAAAACCTCCGACCTAATCCATTCCCCGTTTTGCACAAAGCTGTTGTACTGAGAAACCCTTGAGTAATGTTCCATTATAAGTGCAAATGTGTGCTGTGCGACTGCGTTTGTGGAATAGTCGGCCGCATTGCATACGGTTATGCCTTTTTCGTTGGTATATTCCAGGTCAATATTATTATATCCCGTTGCAAACAGTCCTATATACTTTAAATTGTCCGCACCCCTCAAAGTTTCTCTGTTTAGAGGTATTTTGTTTACCAAAAGTACATCAGCGTCACGAACCCTTTCATTTATAAGTTTTTCGCCTGTTAATTCGTATATTTTTGTTTCGCCGAAATCAGAGAAGCAGTCAAGCGATACATCTCCGTTTGTAACAGTTTTACTGTCTGTAATTACTATTTTCATAATATATCACTCCTAACTATATCAGTTTACACCTTTCATGCCTTAATGGCAATGTGTGTTTTTAAACTGATTAAAAATTTGAAGAAAATAAATTTTTTGCTATTGACAAGGGATATCTATGATGTTATACTTTTATTGTACTAATTGTAGTAATACAAACAACTCTGGTTTATTCCAAAGGAGGTTTGATTATGTTTACTATTAACTATCACAGCAGAGAACCCATATACTCTCAGCTTTACAATGATGTTGTACGTATGATAGGTATGGGTGTGCTGCTGCCGAACACTAAACTGCCGACGGTGCGTTCGGTTGCACAGGAGCTTGGTGTTAACCCCAACACGGTTGCTAAGTCATATCAGCTGTTGGAGCAGAATGGGTATATCTGCTCTGCTGTTGGGAAGGGGTCATTTGTTTCGGATAATATCAATATTATTACCGAAAAGAAGAGGGAGGCAAAGGAAAATCTGACAGATGCTTTATCGGCGGCATCTGACGCAGGTATTATGAAGGACGATGTTTACGGTATAGTCGATGAGTTTTATACAGGGGGGAGGATATAAAATGCTGGCTATAAAAAACGTGACAAAAAAATTCGGGGCAAAAATTGCACTGAATAATCTCAGTTTTAACATTCCCACAGGCTCAGTGTTTGGGTTAATCGGCTCGAACGGTTCGGGCAAGTCAACACTTTTGCGTATTATATCGGGAGTTTATGAGCCTGACGGCGGCTCGGCTGAAATTGACGGGGAGTCCACCTATGAAAACGTAAGGCTAAAGGGTGAAAGCTTTTTTATTTCTGATTTTCCGTATTTCTACAACAACTCAACCGTTGAAAATTTGGCTGTTCTGTACAGACAGCTTTACCCGAATTGGAGCGAAATTAAGTTTCAGCAGTTATGTTCAATGTTCCCCATAGGAGTAAAAGACAGAATAATAAATATGTCAAAGGGTATGCAAAGGCAGGCAGCACTTATGCTGGCACTTTCAACCTGTCCGAAATATTTGCTGCTTGACGAGATATTTGACGGTCTTGACCCCGTGGTAAGACAGCTAATAAAAAAGCTTTTAATAGAAATGGTTGTGGAGAACCAGACAACGGTGATAATAGCGTCCCATAATCTAAGGGAGCTTGAGGACGTTTGCGACCATGTCGGACTTATACACTGCGGCGGTATTATTCTTGAAAAAGAGCTTGACGCCGCTAAGCTTGGCATTCACAGAGTGCAGATTGTACTGGGCGATGAGGTAGGAGAGGGTGTATTCTCCGACTTTAATATCGTTAAGTCACAGCGTCAGGGCAAGCTGTATGAGCTTACTATAAAGGGTGACGCTGACGAGATAACCGAAAGACTGAATGCTCTTAATCCTCAGTTTATGGAATTGCTTCCGCTTACACTGGAGGAAGTATTTATAAGTGAAATGGAGGTGGCAGGATATGACATCAACAACATTCTCAAATAAGGGCTTTTTTCCGTTATTTAAATGGGCATTGAGGCAAAACAGAGGCTTACTTATTGTATATTCTATAATATTGCTGATATCTGGACCGATTTTGGATGGCTTTATAAAGCTAAGAATATCTGCGGAAAATCTTGATTATGTCAATATGATAGATGTCGAGCTGGTATCTTCACTTATATATGCTTTTACAGCGGCAATAATTGTATTGATATCTGCTGTGCGAACCTTTTCGTTTTTGCACAACAAACGCAGTGTTGATATGTACGGTGCTTTCCCTGTAATAAGAAGAACAGTTTTTCTGTCGCATATTTTGGCGGGGTTATTGACCACGGCAGTACCTTATATAATAGGTATGGCCGCCGTAATGGGAATTACATACTACGACGGTGAATCGCTCAGACTCGGTGCGGTAATGATGCTTTTTACTCTTTTGATGATAGTGGCCTCATATCTGTTTACTGTACTGATGGCATACTGCTGCGGTACATCGCTTGACACGGTATGTGTCACCATTGCAGTAAACGGAATATGGGTCGGAATATTTTCACTGTTTAAAATGATAATGTCAATGATGATACCGGGCTGCTCTGTTGAGTCTATTCTAAGCTCATTTGCAGATGTGGCATTTGCACCGTTAGGTTTTATGGTCTTAGGTGCAAAATCGTACTTAACAGGAGGATTTACCCCTGTACTTACGGCAGGCATAGTGTGGTCTGTTTTATATATTGCACTTGTTTTTGTCGGCTGCTTATTTGCGGCAAACAATCGCAAGGCACATACAGCACAGGACGGATTCTCCGTTAAGTGGCTGCCAAGGGTAACAGAGTCGGGTATTGCTGTAATTATAGGTATGGCCATAGGCTTTGTGTTCGCACTGGCACAGGACTCTGATAAAGCGTCAATGTTTACCTTCTCTTTTTGGTTTATTATTGGGGCTGCGGCTGCCTTTGCAGTGGTTCATATTTACTTCAATAAGGGCGTTAAATGCCACTGGGGAAAATCCATAGCTGTTTGTTCCTCTGTGTCTGCCGTTTGTATCGCAGCGGTAATATCACTGTGCGGCGGCTGGGGTATTGATACTTATATTCCAAGTGCAGGAGGGGTAAGCTCAGCAGAGATAAGCGTTAACGGTGTTGGCTATAGCTTTGGCGATGCCGAAAATATAGAAAGGGTTTTAGGTATACACAAACTCTTTGTGGACGGAACTACAACGGACCGGCCGTACAGCCTAAGTACGTCAAGTATAGACAATGTTGAATATTTAGATGTTGCAAGCGAAAGTGCCGATGATTTAGAGAAAGTCAACGATTATGACTATGACAATACCTACCCTGTATCATATAAATTTAAGTACAAAACTAAGCTGGGTGCGGAAATTGTAAGAGAATATCATATGACCTCGTATAAGCTTGTTAACACGGTTGATACCGATGAAATGATGGGAGTTATAGAGGAATTGATCAGTTCCGCAGAGGTTAAGAAGCAGTCGGCACTGGCGGCATTTGATGATGAGCAAAGAAACAGGATTCAGACAGCAAGTCTTAACATGGTAAAGTTTGAAAAACAATATGATAAGGTACAGCAAACGGAGACATATCAATGTATAAGTCATGTTGATAGTGTCGACTTGGATAAGGAGCAGATTAACGAGTTGTACGCTGCATTGAAAATGGATATAGAGGCTGACGACAGTTTTGTTCCGGCTGACTGGCAATGGAGCAGTTACACCGATGAGTCCCAGCTTGGCGACGTATACACGATACTTACGTTATGGAGTAAGGACATATCGGGACTTTATGCTGAATTAAATAACGGGCAGTATGCTTCGAGCGTCAATACACAGGTAATTGTTAAGGAAAACTATAAAAATACTTTGGCATTTTTGGAAAAGTACAATATAAAGGCTATAAGATACTATTCACATAGTTCAACGTATGCAGACACAGAGGGCGGATATGAGGCAATGGAGAAATATATAGATAGCCTCTCCGTTAATGACCTGAAGGCATTGGTTGATTTGTATGCAACCGGTTGGCTTGCGGACTGCTATGACGATTTTGGCATTAAGCTTAATGATAAGCAGTTTGATGACTACACGGCACAGCTGGAACAGAAGATACAGGAACAGCAGGAGTGGCTCTTGGAGGACTACACGGCTTATCTTGCCGATGGCGGTACAGCAATCCAAATTGATGACTGGACACTCTGCAGTGTGCTTGATAGTCTGGCAGAGTTTACACAGCAGTACTTTATTCATCTTGAAAAGTAATCGGTTATAAATTTTAGCTACTACTT
Source organism: uncultured Clostridia bacterium (assembly GCA_947174455.1). Lineage (GTDB taxonomy): Bacteria > Bacillota > Clostridia > Oscillospirales > Acutalibacteraceae > RUG592. The sequence continues at coordinate 4,889 of CAMWIZ010000011.1, forward strand.
ATATTTCGATATACACCCCAAAGGCGGGAGCCGCCCGATGACAATACGATTTTCGAGCGGCTCCTTTCCGACATATGTTGAAAAGTACTTGTATTTATATCATAATTAGTCTGTATTTTGCAGAAGAATAATTTGCAAACGGAGAAAAGAAATGTTTAAGTCAAAGAAACAAAAGTTTTTTTCGATTATTGTTTTTTCAATATACTTTATAATGTTGACGTGGCTTATTTTATTTAAGCTGCAAATAAACTTTGGGGATTTGCCCCAAATAAGAAGCATTAACCTAATCCCATTCAAAGAGAGTCTGGTGATAAACGGACGCATACGGTTGGACGAAATATTATACAATATATTGGTGTTCGTTCCGTTCGGTGTTTATATAGCTATGTTTAAACCCGATTGGTCGTTTATCAAAAAGGCAGTACCGTGTTTTTTGCTCAGCTTTTTGTATGAGGCGGTACAGTTTATAGCGGCAATAGGAGCAAGTGATATAACTGATGTTATAGATAATACCGTAGGCGGAATAGTGGGTATTTTTTTGTTTGCACTGTTTCATAAGCTTTTTGGTGAAAAGCGTGTTACCGTAATAAATGTTGTAGGTTTTACAATAGAGCTTGCTGCATTAGTCATGTTTATTCTTGTAGCAGCTGCCAATGCAGGTAATGGTTAATTAAGTACCGTTCTGCAGCAGGGTGGGAAATGAGCGATGATCTATAGTTTGGTCATGCAATGTTAACATATATATCTAAAAGAATGTGTTTAAACCCAAGAGCAGTGCCGCACAGTAATCAAAGGGTATTAACTTGGCGATTTTAAACTAATCATTCATTTAATGTAAGGAGGGTCGAGGATGTTTACAATCAATTATCAAAGCAGAGAGCCGATATACGAACAGCTTTACAATAATGTTGTTCGTATGATAGGAATGGGGGCGTTAACACCCCACTCAAAGCTGCCGACTGTCCGTGCAATGGCACAGGAGCTGGGTGTTAACCCAAATACAGTGTCTAAGTCGTACCAAATGCTGGAGCAAAACGGATATATCTACTCAACTGTGGGTAAGGGTACGTTTGTTGCAGACAGCGGCACTGTTATATCCGGCAAGCAGGAGGAGGCAAGGGCTGCACTGAAAAAAGCGGTCAAAAGGGCAGCAGATGTCGGTATAACAAAAAGCGAAGTAAATAAATTGGTAAATGAAAGTTATTCGGGAGGGTGATAATCAATGCTGGCTATAAAAAACGTGACAAAAAAATTCGGGGCAAAAATTGCACTGAATAATCTCAGTTTTAACATTCCCACAGGCTCAGTGTTTGGGTTAATCGGCTCGAACGGTTCGGGCAAGTCAACACTTTTGCGTATTATATCGGGAGTTTATGAGCCTGACGGCGGCTCGGCTGAAATTGACGGGGAGTCCACCTATGAAAACGTAAGGCTAAAGGGTGAAAGCTTTTTTATTTCTGATTTTCCGTATTTCTACAACAACTCAACCGTTGAAAATTTGGCTGTTCTGTACAGACAGCTTTACCCGAATTGGAGCGAAATTAAGTTTCAGCAGTTATGTTCAATGTTCCCCATAGGAGTAAAAGACAGAATAATAAATATGTCAAAGGGTATGCAAAGGCAGGCAGCACTTATGCTGGCACTTTCAACCTGTCCGAAATATTTGCTGCTTGACGAGATATTTGACGGTCTTGACCCCGTGGTAAGACAGCTAATAAAAAAGCTTTTAATAGAAATGGTTGTGGAGAACCAGACAACGGTGATAATAGCGTCCCATAATCTAAGGGAGCTTGAGGACGTTTGCGACCATGTCGGACTTATACACTGCGGCGGTATTATTCTTGAAAAAGAGCTTGACGCCGCTAAGCTTGGCATTCACAGAGTGCAGATTGTACTGGGCGATGAGGTAGGAGAGGGTGTATTCTCCGACTTTAATATCGTTAAGTCACAGCGTCAGGGCAAGCTGTATGAGCTTACTATAAAGGGTGACGCTGACGAGATAACCGAAAGACTGAATGCTCTTAATCCTCAGTTTATGGAATTGCTTCCGCTTACACTGGAGGAAGTATTTATAAGTGAAATGGAGGTGGCAGGATATGACATCAACAATATTCTCAAGTAAGGAACTGAAGGCTTTTTATAAATGGGCATTAGGCCGAAATAAATCCATTGTTGTAGTTTATTCCATAATACTCGGACTTATAGGACCTGTATTTAATATGTATGCAGTATCCGTAGGCAGCGACGGAGATAGCTTTGGTGCGGTGACGATAGGTGTGTTTGTTGCGGTTGTGGCACTGTTTACACTCATTTCCGCTGTAAAGACTTTTTCTTTCCTGCATAACAAAAGAAGTGTAGATATGTACGGTGCAATGCCGGCAAACCGACCGACAATGTTCATGTCACATCTTTTGGCAGGATTAACAACGGTAATAGTGCCGTATTTGGTGGCAACATTTTTAGTTATGGGAATATCCATGCATAGTGCGGAATCTATTTCCTATTCGCTGTATATGGTGCTGTTTACAGTGCTGATGGCGATTGCATCGTACCTTTTTACGGCTCTTATGGCGTATTGCTGCGGTACAGTTGTAGACACTATTATTGCTACCTTTGCGGTGAACATCATTTGGTCAAGTGCGGTTCTTATTTATTTTGGATTTGTAAGTGACCTAATGCCGGGCATGAGTATGGATTCAGTTATTGAGTCACCTATTCTGTCAGTATTTTCACCGTATACATTCGGTTATATGGGGCTTGCTGCATATTTCGAGAACTCAAAAGCATTGCTTTTCAGTTGCATCATATGGGATATACTGTTTATAGCGGTGGCATTCTTGGCTACATTCCTCCTGTGCAAAAAGCGTAAGGCTGAGTCCTCACAGAATGGATTTGCCGTAAAGTGGCTGCCTATGGCACTTGAAGCGGGAGCGTCACTTATAGCAGGTGCTTTGTTTGGCTATATCTTTGCATCAACATCAAGCAGTGGTTGGGGCAATATGTTTGTGTACGTTTTCTGGTACTTGGTAATGAGTGCTGTGGCATTTATTATACTGCACATTGTTTTTGCAAGGGGGCTTAAAGGCGGCTTTGCAAAGTCGGTTATTGTATACGGTGCTGTTTCCCTTGCGGCGATTTTACTTACATTTGGGCTGTGCTATGGTATGGGAATAGATACATACGTTCCGTCAGCGTCCTCTTTGTCCTCTGTTGAAGTGGATTACGGAAAGTATGTGTTTAAGGAAAAAGAAAATATTGAAACCATTACTCAAATACATCAGTTAATAGTTGACAATATCCGTAATGATAATGAGTATCCGTACTACTTTGGATATGATGACAGCGAATATGAGTACGGAATTGTGTATGAAGAAGCAGCACGTACAGATGTAGCATCTCCATATAGCTACTCAAAGAATAGCTACCCGTATGTAGACGGCTTTGATTTCGAATTTAAGTATAGGTCAAAATTAGGTATAATTACCAATAGAAACTATTATATATATTACAGCCGAGACGTGAAAAAAGGCTACGATTTTGAAACGCTGAATGAGCTTTGCAAAAAGCTTGTCAACAGTGATGAGTACAAAAAGGCAGATAACGCAATTGTATTTGATGAGAAAGAACGAAAAGATGCAAAAATATCATCTGTAAGCGTTGACAGCTACAGTTTCGATGGCAGTGTTATAGATGACTACATAAGCGGCAGCTACAACCGGGAATCCGAGTCATACACTATAGAGGCAACAGATGCTTTCTTGAATGGTCTGTATGCAGTTTTGCAAAAGGATATATTGGCAGATAAGAACTATGTACCAAATGCCAGATATGGCATTAGCGGTAAATACTATGACTGTATAGGAAAAGGCTATTGGGAACTTAATTTTAACGGAACAAGCTCTAATTGGTATTATTCAGATGATGTGTATGTTAATGTTATCGATAGTGTTTTAGTAAAGGAAAGCTACACAAATACAAGAAAATATCTTGAGGATAACGGTCTGTTGTTTAAGAGCGATGAGAACTTTGGTTACGGATATATTAACCCCGATGATCCGTATGACTCCAGTTATGATTTTGACGATTATGCTATTGCAATGAATTATTACGGGGAGTACTGTAAATACATGGAAACCGGCGAATTCCAATACTTCAAATCAATAGCGGATACTGAGAGGGAAAACAGCCTTCTTGGTGTATGTGCTTATCACGAAAAGGATATCACAGAGGAGCAGGAGGAGCAGTTCACAGAGGCTTATGACAAAGAGGTACTTCGTTTGCACAATGTTCTTCAAAAGGAAAATGCAGCGGAGGGGGATGTATATCTGCCCGATTCCAATGATGTAGCGTCCATGGTTGCACAGTTGATGAAATTTACATTCGAGTATGTACCGACGCATTTCTGGAATGACTCCGACAGTGATACTGATACAAACAGTAAGCCTGCAAGCGACACTGACGTAACAAGCAGCAAGCCTGCAAGTGACAGTGATAAAGCTGATACGGACACTGCAAGCGGCAATGATAAATCAGGTACAGATTCTGTAAATAATAACAGTAAATCCGAAAGCAAGCTTGACACTGACACAACAGGCAGCAAGCCTGCTGCACAGGGTGTGGCGGTATAACAAACGAATATTGTGTATTAAAGTTAGCGTATTACTTCAATTAGCATATATACCCCATTAAGGAAAAGAGCTTGATTTTTGTCAGGCTCTTTTCTTTGCTTTACCCGATTTTGCAACGTTTCCTTTGACAAAAACTCAGAATTCATAAATGATATGGAAAAATTTAATTTTTTTATTGGATAAATCCCTTGACAAATGGAAGTATAAATGTATAATTATAGATAGATTAGCACTCTAAGTGAGAGAGTGCTAACAAAGAAAATGAGGTGAGGCGATGGAGCTGGCACAGCGTAAGGTCAAGATTTTGAAGGCAATAGTGGAAGCCTATATCAAAACAGGCGACCCAATAGGCTCAAAGGCTCTGTGCAGTGCGTTGGATTTTCCTGTTTCCTCAGCTACTGTCAGAAATGAAATGGCTGAGCTTGCCGAGCTTGGTTTGCTTATCCAGCCGCACACCTCTGCAGGGCGTATTCCATCACAGGCAGGCTACAGGCTCTACGTAAATGAACTGATGGAGAGAAGAACTCTTCCCAATGAGTTTAAACTGTACATCATCGGTGCATTGGAGGAAGCCGACGACGACCCCGAAAAAATACTTCGTAGGTCAAGCGAGGTTATTGCAGAGCTTTGTCATATTACTGCCATTACCACAGCACCGTCCTCAGCAACCGCAAGGATTCGCCACTTAAGGTTTGTGCAGACCGGCAGGCAGACGTGTATGGTTGTTCTGATAACATCAACAGGACTTATAAAGAACAGACTTTTTAAGTGTGACTACGTTATTACACCGGAGATTATCAGAATTTTTGAGGAAAGCCTTAACCGTAAGCTGGCAGGGTTGCCGATTGTCAATGTAACACCTGCCTTTATGCAGACACTTGCCGTGGAGTTTGGGGAGCTTGCAATGCTAATTCCAAGTGTGCTTGCCGCTATTATGGAGGCCTGCTTTGACATGAACAACATCAGCTTGGCGGTTTCGGGCAGGCTGAACCTTGCCTTTGATGATGAGCATGACCCCATTACCGCAAGAGAGCTTTTGCGATTGTTAAACTCGAACGATGAATTGGAGTCAGTTGTTATGTCATTGATGCCCGAAAGTCGGATTCTTATCGGCTCTGAAATAGGGCATAAGGCACTTGAAAGCTTCTGTGTGATTACCGAACCGTACAGCCTTGACAATGCAAGCGGGGGTATGCTTGCGGCGATAGCACCGCAAAGAACGGATTACGCATTTTTAACAGCAGTTATGGAGTATACATCCGAATGTGTAAGCAAACTGATATGTGAGCTTATATCGTAATGTGTGGGTAGATAGGACGAAATGTTTGCCGTTGTACGGTATTGATTTTATGCCGTTTTTCGGTATTGTCTGTTTATAGAAATGCAGAAAAGAGGAGATATAGATGCAGAAAGATAAATTGAATGAGGAATGCACCGAAACAGAAGAAACTGTTGAGCAAGCCGAGGAGGTTTGTGAAGAAGCCGAAGATCCTGTGCAGGAGCAGGACGAGAGGGACAAAAAAATAGCTGAACTTGAAGAACAGCTAAAAGCTGAGAAAGATAAGCTTTTAAGAACAGCTGCCGAATATGCTAATTTCCGTGGCAGAACGGAAAGAGAAAAAAGCACAATTTACACGTGTGCAGTGTCAGATACAGTCAAAGAGCTTTTGCCGGTTGCCGACAGCATGGATAGGGCGATTGCCACTGCAAAGGATGCTCCCGAGGAGTTTAAAAAGGGCTTAGATCTTATAAACGTCCAGCTTGAAAAGACCTTTGCAAAGTTGAACATAACCGCTTTCGGTGAGGTTGGAGATGAGTTTAACCCCGAACTGCACGATGCAATTTCGGCAGTTGACAGCGACGAGCTGGAGTCGAACACAGTTGCACAGGTTATGCAGAAGGGCTACAAAATTAACGATAAAATCATAAGACACTGCATGGTTCAGGTTGTGAAC
>CAMWIZ010000012.1 GCA_947174455.1 uncultured Clostridia bacterium
GGGATCCCATGCCCACTTCTGGCCTCCATGGCACCTGCATTCATATGTACATGAATGCACACCATGTAAACAAATAGTTAATCTTTATTTTTTTTTAAAAGATTTATTTAGTTATGTATACAGTATAGCCATTTATTCGGACGTATAATCCTCCCTGCTCTCCGCAAAGTAAAGCATATTGTACATTTCCTTTGCACTCATTACCCTGTTGAGATAGTTTGAGGTTTCTGTAAACGGAATATCCTCCGCCGCCACGTTATCAACTGAAATAATGCCCTCGTCAATCCAAGAATCTACATTCCCGTGACCTGCATTATAGGCACAAACGGCCAATGACTCATTTCCGTCATAGCGAGAAAGCAAGTAGCTCAGCATAAAAACTCCGTAATCTATGTTAACGGCAGGGTCAAAAAGCTTCTCGCTGTCTAAAATCTCCTCGGGCTGAAAATCTGTTCTGTAATTTTGCAGCCAAGTAAACGTTTCCGGCATAATCTGCATAAGTCCTACAGCACCAACAGGCGATACAGCTTCGCTGTTAAAATTACTTTCAGTGCGAATAACACCGTAAATCAGACACTCGTCAACATCATATTCCCTGGCAGCCTCTGAAACAATACTGCTGTACCCCATAGGATACAAGGTTTCATTAAGCTGGTTAGATGCCCCTCTGTTTAAGAAGGTAGAAATAAGCAAAAAAACAACCGGTACGACTATAAGCAGAACCAAAACTGTAACCGCCGCAAAAAAAGACGCATTCTTACCCTTTTTTTGTTTGCTGCTTACAGACTTGCTTCTATTATTTTTCTGTTCCGCCATAAGTCATCTCCTTTTCCGTGGTGATAAAAAATAAAATATCTGTTTTAATAGTCATAGCAGCACCGCACGTTTACAGTTTTTGCACTATTTCACTTACCGCCGCATCAATTTCATCAAACGAAAGCGAACCGTCAATTACAAAATCTGACCGTGAAATGTAAAAATCATTGTCATGCTGTGCAGACATTCTTTTCTTTATTTGCTCTGCTGACAAGCCGTCACGCTGTACAAGCCTTTCAAGACGTATCTCCTCTGGTGCAACAACACTCACAACCGCATCACACATTATATCTGAAAAGCTTTCAAACAACACAGGTGCATCAAACAAAATTCTGTTTTTTCCGTTGTCAATATTTTGTCTGCACTCCCTCAGAACTCTCAAAAAAATCCATGGGTGCGTTATGTCATTAAGCATCTGCGTGCTTTCCTTATCCGCAAATGCTCTCTGTGCAAGCTTTGTTCTGTTAAGTGAGCCGTCACCATTAAGAATATCATTACCGAACACTCCGCATACCTGAGATAAACAGCTGCTCCCCGCCGAAAGTGCCAATCTTGCTATTTTGTCGGCATCGACAATAACAAAACCATTCTTTTCAAAAAACTGTGCAGCGGTACTTTTACCGGCACCGGTCGGACCTGTTAAGCCAATTATAGTGTAGTTACGCAAGCTCAATCACCTCAAATCCGGCCGCACGAACAAGCCGATTATACACCGCCATTGCCATACCGTGAGTGTCAGGGCAGCGTCCGTATACCGTTTGAATATTTGTTCTGTCAATTTCCCGCAAGGCATCAAAAAGCCTGTTTGCCTGCTCGGCACAATCGCTCTTCTTGCCAAACGGAAAGCATTTTACACTAAGCTCTGTAATATCCTCATCATAGCACAATGCTCCGACCAAAGCCGTACTGTGAGCATTTACATATTTAATATATTTATCATCATCAGACCTGACAAGTATCAAATTTGCTTTGGGAGCGTAATGCTTGTACTTCATGCCGGGACTTTCCGCTTTTTCCCCGTCCCTAAGCTTATTGAGAACTGCGTCAGAAACATTAACTTTTCCGATAACGGTTTGAAGCTGTTCCAATGTAACTCCGCCCGGACGCAAAAGTGTCGGGCAATCGCCGACAAGGGTAACAACGGTTGACTCCACACCTACCTCGCACAAGCCGCCGTCAAGTATTGCCGGAATTTTGCCGTTCAAATCATGCAAAACGTGTGCCGAAGATGTAGGACTGGGCGAACCGGAGGTGTTTGCTGACGGAGCGGCAAGCGGTCTGTCTGCCGCCTTAATAACCGCCCGGGCAACAGGATGTGCAGGAAGTCTAACCGCAACCGTGTCAAGACCTGCACTTACCTCATTGGGTACAGCACTTCCTTTTGGCATAATGATTGTCAGCGGACCCGGCCAAAACTTTTCCGTTAGCATATATGCTTTTTCAGGAATATCACTCACTAAACTGAACTTTTCAATCTGACTAAAGTCGGAAATATGCACAATAAGGGGATTATCCATAGGTCTGCCCTTTGCCGAAAAAATATTTTTCACCGAATTTCCGTCAAGTGCATTGGCAGCAAGACCGTAAACCGTTTCTGTGGGTATAGCTGCAATCTGCCCATCACGCAGTAGGCGTCCGACTTTATCTATATTTTCTTTTGTAGGCAGTAAAACATCTGTATTCATCTTTACACTTGCTTTCCTTCTTGAACACACAACCACTGGATTTGTTCTTTCCGATTTATTTTACGTTTACGATAACTTCATCTGCAACGTTTATATACGGGTAGTACGATATTGATAATGCACCTTCGCTGTTTTTAAGCCCTTCAAATGTAGAATGATCAACGGAAATTTTTGTTAATTCTCCATTTATAATTGTTCTTATGTAGTACTCTTTTATACCTCTCATGCTTGTCGGGGAATAAAGTTCGTACCTTTCGACGCTGACCGTCTGTAAACCTGCAAGCAATCCCCGTGTACCATTGTAAACGTTAATAACTCCAACAATAATACAAAGCACACCCATTACCACACAAACAGTACGTGGCCCTTTCTTCAATGCCGAGCTATTTGATGTTGAACTCTTTATAAACAAAAACATAAGTACAACACCCAAAATTGTCAATGAAGTAAAAATAAGAATCTTCCTCATTACTTCAATAAATCCCATACTCCCCGGTAAAAACGTAATTACTGAAGCCAGAGTCATAAACAGCATTATCACAATTGTAACTGCTGAGATTAATGCTTTTTTCTTGTTGTTATCCATTATCAAACCAATCCCTTCCAAATACTTTCAAAATACTTTCAAATACCTACTTAACTGCTGGGGCATTTCACAAGAATGCTGAATGCCGCCTTTCAGTACAACTATAATTCAAAATTATTTAATAAATGCATACATATAATTAAGTTATTTTGAATATTCCGCATTTTGGCAATACCGTAGAATCATAATCTGCGGATTGTTCAGCCGAAACTCTGTCAATTATCCATACTTTCCTTTAGCTTTTCGGCTCTGTCTGCCGTGATTAGCGGATCTATCAAATCGTCAAGGGAACCGTTAAGCACATCGTCAATCTTGTACAGTGTAAGACCAATTCTGTGATCTGTTACTCTGCCCTGCGGATAGTTGTAGGTACGTATACGCTCGTTGCGTTCGCCCGTGCCAACCTGTGCCTTGCGTTCCGCTGCAATGGCAGAGCTTTGCTCCTGCCTTTTCTCATTAAGCAAACGAGATTTCAATACCTTCATGGCTTTATCACGGTTTTTGAACTGGCTTCTTTCGTCCTGACACTCAACAACCGTACCTGTCGGCAAATGAGTAATTCTTATGGCAGACGAAGTTTTGTTGATGTGCTGACCTCCTGCACCGCTGCTGCGAAAGGTGTCTATTTTTAAATCTGATTGATTTATTTCATACTCAACGTCCTCCGCTTCCGGAAGAACGGCAACCGTAACGGTAGATGTGTGTATTCTTCCCTGACTTTCAGTATCCGGCACACGCTGAACACGGTGAACACCGCTTTCAAACTTCAATCGGGAATATGCACCGTCACCGTTTACCAAAAAGGAAATTTCCTTATAACCGCCGAGTTCTGTTTCATTGGCATTTAAAAGCTCTGTCTTAAATCCCCTGCGTTCTGCATACATGGAATACATTCTAAACAGAACACTGCAAAACAAAGACGCTTCCTCTCCGCCTGCACCTGCACGGATTTCTACAATTACGTTTCTCTCATCATTCGGATCTTTGGGCAGCAAAAGAATTTTCAGGTCCTCCGCCGCTGACTCGGAAACTGCTTTTGACTGAGATATTTCCTCCTCAAGCATGGCTTTCATCTCCTTATCGGCACCGCCTTCGCCAAGCATCTCCTTAGCGGTTTCCACCGTATCCAAAGCAGACTTATACTCACGGTATTTTTCCACAATTGGTTCAAGTGACTTTATTTCTTTCATTATGTCATTATACTTCGCCGCATCGGAAACTATAGTAGGGTCATACAGCTTAGTTGAAAGCTCATCATAGCGTTTTTCAAATATATCAAGCTTTTGAAACATTTACTTTTCCTCTTATCTTTTTTCAGTGTCGTCATCTCTGACGATTTTTTTTATGTTCTTTTCTATTTTTGAACGAGGCACCATAACCTGTCTGCCACATACGGTACACTCAATCTTAAAATCCATACCAACTCTTAAAACGTTAAAACTTTTATTGCCGCACGGATGCGGTTTTTTCAGTTCCAAAACATCTCCCACACGTACATCCAAGGCAAACCCTCCCCATCCATAATATACCAAAAAAATCACTAACATTTTATCACACAAACGTACTTTTTGCAAACAGGAAAGCTGTAGTAATTGCAAATACCACAATTACATAACAAGTCTATGCCAAATATTATACTGCAAACTCTCTCAACCTGCCATACATTGCTTCATCAACCAGTGCAGTCAGCAGTATACCGTCAGCAGTATATTCCTCTGAAATAAGAGTGCCGTTTTTACGGATATCCGCTGCCAAACCGCCCTTATCAAAGGGCAACAGAAAATCGACCTTTTTAATTCTGATAGGCAGGTTATCTTCTATTGCCGCAAGCAGGTTGTCTATTCCCTCGCCTTTTTTCGCACTTATCCTTACGGAGTTTGACACCTCGGCGGTAAACTCGCCTGTCGGTGCAAGGTCACATTTGTTAAACACCGTAATAATCGGCGTATCCGAACAGCCTAAGCTTTGCAGAAGTTCCCTTGTCACGTCCAAATGGAGCAGTGCCTCCTCACTGGAGGCGTCGCAAACGTTGATAATTACGTCGGCGGTAGCGGCCTCCTCTAATGTTGATTTAAATGCTTCAACAAGGTGGTGCGGAAGTCTGCGGACAAGTCCGACCGTATCAATAAGCATAACCGTAACACCGTTGGGAAGCTTTAATGCCCTTGATGTAGGGTCGAGCGTGGCAAAAAGCTGGTCCTTTGCAAGCACACCGGCATCAGTCAGGCAGTTCATAAGGGTGGACTTTCCTGCATTTGTGTAACCGACAATAGCCGCCGTTATTACACCGTCCTTTTCACGTCTTTTTCGAAGCTGTTCCCTGTGACGCTCTATATCCGAGAGCTGCTCTCTCAGAGCCTCTAATTTACGGCGAATATGCCGCTTGTCTGTTTCAAGCTTGCTTTCACCCGGACCTCTTGTACCTATACCGCCGCCAAGACGTGACATTTGCACACCTTTACCCGTCAAGCGGGGCAGCATATATTTAAGCTGTGCTATCTCGACCTGTAGCTTGCCTTCTTTGGAATTTGCCCTCAATGCAAAAATATCGAGTATAAGCATAGTTCTGTCTATAACTCTGACATCTGTTTCCTGCTCAATATTTCTTATTTGTGTGGGAGTAAGCTCGCTGTCGGCAATAATCAAATCGACCTCCTGCGTTTTTGCAAGCTCCGCTATTTCCTCCAGTCTTCCCGTACCGACATATGTTGCGGAAATCGGTTTTTCAAGCTTCTGTATAACAGACGCTGTTACCTCTGCCCCTGCACTCTCTGCAAGATCGTACAGCTCTGCCATAGATGACTTCGCATCAAAATCCCCTGTATCTACGCTTATCAGCAATGCCCTCTGCGGACGAATATCATTATCATAAAGCTCCATACCGTAAACCTCTCTTTTTATTGACTATATGCTAACCGCTTTTATGTTAAGTGCGACACTCTATATTTTTACCTTATTTTTATAATCTAATCCACACTCCATTGGAGTTGGTGTGAATACTCCGTATAAATCCGTTGCCAAAATATCGGTTTGCAGCATTGCTTTGGCGTTTTCGCCCAGTTTCTGCATATCTTTTTTAACCGAAACCACTGTGGGAAGTACTGCACTATCCTTCATTTTACTCAAAAGCTCTGCCCCTTTATCGTTAAAGCCAAGCACACGGATATACTGTGGTGACAGACCTGCCGTTTGTCTTGTTATTCCCAAATAAGCACGCATTATTATTCTACTTATGCGTGTATACGTGTAGCGTTTGCTTTTGGTTTGGGAAATTATTTCTTCAAAGGAACACCCCTGCCGAACAGCCCTGTACAGTCTGTTTTCCAATCCCTCTGTAACATCGGGTATTTGTGCTAAATCCTCCGGTGTAAGTCGTCTTAAAGCCGACAAAATTGCTTTTTCTCCGTACCTTACAGATGCAGGACAAAAGCCGCTTTTACTTTTTTCCTTTATTATATCACAAGCCTGTTTGGGAATATAGTCAAAGAATGAGCTATCGCCGTCTGCCATAAGCTGACGTATTTTTGATGCCGAGGCATAGCATCCGCAGGTTTCATCGGAGTTATGCTCCACTGCAATTCTGCTGACAGCCTTAGGCTGAATTTTTGAGTTTAAACGATTAAGAGCCTTTATGTACTCTACTGCAAGGGTGTTGTTTGGCTTTTCCAAAAGCTTCGCCAACAATTTATACTCATCTCCAAGCTGTAACAAGGCCGTCTGCATCGCCCGTGGATGACTGTAACCGAGGTGCAAAAGTTCTGTACAGCGATTTATGACGTTCGGACTTTCGGTAAGGGAAGCTGCCGCAGCAAGCTCATTTTCCCCCGCACCCTCTGTGCCGAAGCAAATCTCATCAACACAACCGCTTTTCTCTATAATTTCAACTGCACCCGACGCAAAGCCCTCTGCTCCCGACACTGCATAAACAACGGGCAATTCTATCACTAAATCCACACCGCAAAGCACCGCTGCCCTTGCACGGGAAAATTTATCCATAACAGCACATTCTCCACGCTGTAAAAAGTTACCGCCCATAACCGCCATGATATGTGTTGCACCGCCCTCACGAGCCTTTTCAATCAAATATTTATGACCGTTATGAAATGGATTATATTCACATATTATTGCAGTTGTTTTCATAATCTACTCCTTACGGATAGTACCTTATAAATTTGGTCCTTATAAAATTATATAAATCCACATAACACAATAACTCAAATTCATATGGCAAAGGTCTTAATACATAACCGCACACTATATTACTGAGTATTTCCTTTACAGTAATTTTTTGCGGGATATGGGATAAAAATAATAATAAAATTATTGAAATTTACATTTCTTTGTACTATTATATAATATGTTAAAGTTTGTTTCAAGCGAAACACAGATTAAATGTGGTGTTCCCAAGGAATTAAACGCAAAAAGGAGAGAATTTAATTGAAGATTTTAGTAATCAACGCAGGAAGTTCCTCGCTGAAGTATCAGCTTATTGATATGGATAATGAGCAGGTAATTGCAAAGGGCAACTGTGAGAGAATAGGCATTGACGGTGTGTTCGGCTATAAAACCGCTGACGGTAAGGAAATTAAGAAAAACGTAGATATGCCCGACCACAGAGCCGCTTTCATGCAGGTTGAACAAGCATTGACAGACAGCGAGTATGGTGTAATTAAGCAGCTTTCCGAAGTTTCCGCTATCGGTCACCGAATAGTGCAGGGCGGTGCAAGGTTCAGCAAGTCGGTAATTGTTAATGAGGACGTAATTAAGGGCATTGAAGATCTTATTCCGCTCGCACCCCTCCACAATAAAGGTCATGTACAGGCAATAAGAGCCTGCATTGAGGTATTCGGTGAGGATGTGCCTGAGGTAGCGGTATTTGACACTGCATTCCATTCCACTATGCCCGAAAAGGCATACATTTATCCCGTGCCGTATGAGTACTATGAAAAGTACCAAATTCGCCGTTACGGTTTTCACGGCACTTCACACCGCTATGTAAGCCAGCGTTGTGCAGAACTTATGGGCAAGGATATAAAGGACTTAAAGCTTATCACCTGCCACATTGGCAACGGTTCATCAATCACAGCTATTGACGGCGGTAAGGTTATTGACACAAGCATGGGACTTACACCGCTTGACGGCTTTATGATGGGTTCAAGAACAGGTACGCTTGACCCATCCGTAGTAACATTTATTGCAGAGAAAGAGGGTCTTTCTCCGTCTGAGATGAGCGACCTGCTCAACAAAAAATCGGGCTTGCTTGGCATTTCAGGCATTTCCAGCGACGACAGAGATGTAACAAAGGCTGCCCGTGAAGGCAACAAAAGAGCAATACTTGCTCACGACATTCTTCAATACGAAATTTCTAAATTTATAGGCGGCTACTATATTGCACTGGGCGGATGTGACGCTATGGTATTCACAGCAGGTTTGGGGGAAAATCAGGCTCACCACAGAGTAGAAATCGGCAAATATCTTGCTTGTCTCGGTGTAAAGATTGACGAGGATAGGAATAAAGAAATGGTTCTCGGCAAATGCGGAAAAATATCAGCAGACGATTCTTCTATAGAGGTTTACGTTATTCCTACAAATGAGGAGCTTGTTATCGCAAGAGATACAAAGGAGCTTGTGGAGAAAGCGTAAAGCAAGCATTTTAGGGAGTGTCTCGGCTAAATTGCGATGTACTGCCTTACACTAATGGCATATTCATAATGTTATATAAGGAAAACCACTGAAAGCAAATGTTTTTCTGTGGTTTTCTTTTTGTATTTATGGGTAAATATGGGAACAATATATTATCTATTGATATCTCATTATCAAT
Source organism: uncultured Clostridia bacterium (assembly GCA_947174455.1). Taxonomy (GTDB): domain Bacteria; phylum Bacillota; class Clostridia; order Oscillospirales; family Acutalibacteraceae; genus RUG592. The sequence goes on from CAMWIZ010000012.1 coordinate 8,909, forward strand.
AGATAATAAATAAAAATTCAAATTATAGCTGTTGACTAAAAAATATGACTGTATTATACTGTTAATAACAAACGGGACACAACCTAAATTTACAGTTTGGAGGGAAACGAATGAGTTCATTCACTATAGTTACGGACACCTCCTGCGATATGCCTGAAAGCATGGCACAGGAGCTTGAAGTAATAGCCGTACCGCTAAAGGTGGTTATTGCCGACAAAACAGTTAATTCAACCCTTAAAGGCCTGGACATACAAACAGGATTTTACGATATGCTGCGTAAGGGTATTAAAACAACCACCTCTTCACCCAGTATAGACGATTTTGTACGTTATTTTAATGCTATTCTAAGCCATGGTAAAGACATTCTGTATATTGGATTTTCCTCAACGTTAAGCGGTACGTTTAACGTTGCAAGAATTGCCGCAATGCAGCTTCAAGAGGAATATCCGGACAGAAAAATACTCATGGTTGACAGCCTATGTGCATCAATGGGATTATCGCTCTTGATATATCAATGTGTACAAAAGCAGCGTGAGGGTTACTCTATAGAACAGGTATGCGAGTACGCAGAGCAGATAAAGGGCAACATACACCACTGGTTTACGGTTGATGACCTTAACCACCTAAAGCGTGGCGGCAGAATTTCCGCATCTACGGCTGTAATCGGAGCAGTCATGAATATTAAGCCCGTTTTACGTTTTAGCGGAAGCGGAAAGATCGAGTCGGTGTACAAGGCAAGAGGAAAGCGGCTTGCCATTGCAAAAATGGTTGAACAAATGGGAGTACATTTTAACCCTGATGTTAATGATACGGTTTTTATCAGCCATGCCGACTGTAAGGAGGACGCAGATCTGTTGGCACGTTCAATTACAAAAAATTACGGAATAACAAATTTTGTAATTTCTGAAATAGGTGCGTCACTGGGAACACACGCAGGTCCCGGAGCTGTTGCACTGTTCTATTTTGGCGATGTAAGAGAGTAAGCTATTGTGTAGTCAACAATAGGCACATAATCTATTGCATAAAAGTGGTCAAGTATTTATAGCTTGACTACTTTTTGTTTGCAAAAAAATACCCACCTCTAATCAAAAACTTCCAATAAGCAAAATCCTGTTAAGCTTTGGTCAAGATCTTTGAAAAGTGTTCAATTATGTGAAATCCCGTTAAGTTTTGGTCAAGATCTTTTAAAAGCTTGTGGTTTTCAAAGACAATGTCTTTGACGGTGTCCGCAGACATCGAAAGTGCCAACGGTACCCAAATATCGCACATCAACCTTTGTAAAAAGATGACTTTAAGCCTGCGTCAAAGTTCATCTATTGCAAAAGCCTCTCTTTTCCGAGAGTAGCGGAAAGGAACAGAAACATACATTTCAAAAAATGGAGAGAACCTGCTGCAGGTGGTTCTCCTCAACAGAAACTTACGGTTATTATAAAGTGATTTATCGCTGTATTATCTTCCCTTTAACGCATAAACCTGCTTACAAAAATCAGCACTTTCCCCTGCTAAGGCATAACACCAATGATTACTTCCTTATCATACGGATAATCATCTTCATCTACACCTGTCTGACCCGAGGCAAGATTTATTATGATTTCCTCGTCCATATCAGTAAAACTGCTGTCATCATCACCATACGTACTATCAAGCTCTTCAAAGCTCTTCGGAAGATTTATCCCCTGTGCCAGTTCCCTCGGCAGAGGGTCACCGATTGATATTATATCCTCATCATCAAATCTGTAATATCTAAGTATTTCGCCCTTTTCTATTAACCCAAAGTAGTGAGCCTCTGAAACACGCATAGTTGCATACATATACACCCTGTAAAACTTTCCGAAAATCTCTGCCAAACGGTCAGGATCGTACAGAAAACTTACTATACAACTGCCAAAAATATAATTTTGACCGTTATAGTCAGGGCATATCATAATTACCTTGCTGCTGTAACCCTCGTTTACAATGATTTTCAGACCCTCACCATAGCTTACACGTCGGCACTGGGCAAGTTTTAACTTTTGGACAATTTCTTCCTGATTTGTACCGTCTATAACAAGCCATTCTGACTTGTACCCTGCTCCTCTCGGCAGACTGTAAATACTATCCATATATTAGTTATCCTCCTTTGAACACCACTGTAATGTAAATTTATACAAAAAATTCTTTCAATAAACAAAATATGATTGTTATTTTTTGCATTTTATCACACAATTACGCAAAATGCAATAT